>JBFZFE010000001.1:0-7965 GCA_041306525.1 Verrucomicrobiota bacterium
GTGAACTGGTCGGGCTTGAGTTGTTGGCCGCCATCGCTGAGGGCGACGGCGGGGTTGGGGTGAACCTCGACGAGCAAACCATCCGCCCCGGCGGCGACGGCGGCCCGGGCCAGCGGGATGACCATGTCATGGCGACCGGCCGCGTGGCTCGGATCAACGAAGACGGGCAGATGCGTTTCCTTCTTGGCCACCGCGACGGCCCCGAGGTCGAGCGTGTTGCGGGTGGCATGCTCGAAGGTGCGGATGCCGCGTTCACACAAAATGACGCGGTGGTTGCCGTGGACGAAGATGTACTCGGCGGCGAGCAGCCATTCATCAACGAGACCGGCCATGCCGCGTTTGAGGAGGATGATCTTGCCGGAGGCGGCGGCGGCGGCCAGCAGGGGCACGTTTTGGGCGTTGCGCGCGCCGATCTGGAGGATGTCGCTGACCTCGGCGACCATTTCGACGTCCTGGGGTGACATGACCTCGGTGACGATGGGCAGGCCGGTCTGCGCGCGGGCTTCCTTGAGCAGTTCCAGACCTTCCCGTCCCAGACCTTGGAAATCATAGGGCGAGGTGCGCGGCTTGAAGGCGCCACCGCGGAAGAGGGTCGCGCCCCCTTGTTTGACGATCTTGGCCGTCTCGATGGTTTGCTGGCGGTTCTCGACCGAGCATGGTCCGGCCACGACGTGGAAATTGTCGCCGCCGATCTTCAGGCCATTCAGGTCGAGAATGGTGTCGGCGTTCTGGTATTCACGGCTGACGAGCTTGTATTTCTTCTGGACGGGGGTGACGCTCTCGACCTGCGACATGACGATGAGCGATTCGAGGGTGTGATGATGTCGTTCATCGCCGACGCAGGCCACGATGGTGCGTTCGACGCCGCGGATGAGGCGGGGTTCGTAACCGAACTGCTTGACGGCTTCGGCAACCTGCTGGATTTCAGGCTCGGCGGTTCCCGGTTTCAGTACGATGATCATGTCTGCTCTTTCTCCTGTTTGTGTCGCGCGGCAGGACGGATTTGCACAAAAAAACCGTCCCGCAGTCCGCGGGACGGTTGACGTTCATTGTTGACCGCGTCAATCCGAGGCCCGCAGGCTCGGCCGGTAATAAAAATAAAAGCCGAAGGAATGACGCTGTTTGTTCATGACGCGCGGACAGTAGCAGGCAGTTTCAGGTCTGTCAAACGATGGTCTAGCCACTGGCAGCAGCGCCGAAGTAGCTGTCCCACGCCATGTCGATGGTCTCGACGGTGACGCGAATGGGTTCGCGCCGGTATTTGCAGACCTCGATGGCGCGGTCGACCAAGTCCCGCGGCTCGCAGGATTTTGGCAGGCGCCTTTCGATGCCATAGCGCCTTTCGATATGCTCGAGCACTCGCGGGTCGACGGAGATGCCCTTGGACTGGGCGTAGCGATAGAAGATGGCCGCGTAGGTGTCGGGCCCGGGCGTCATCACGTACAGCCGGTAACCCATCCGGCGCAGAAATGCTTCGTCGGCGAGGTCATTGGTGGTGAGGTTGGTCGCGAAGATGACGATTTGCTCGAAGGGCACCTGGATCTTCTTGCCGGTGCTGAGCGTGAGATAATCCACACGGTTTTCCAGCGGGATGATCCAACGATTGAGCAACTCGGTGGCGGAACAGCGTTGCCGGCCCAGATCGTCCACCAGCAACACGCCGCCGTTCGACTTCAGCTGAAACGGCGCTTCGTAGAAGCGCTGGGAATTGGTGGCGGTCAGTTCCATGCTTTGCAGGGTCAATTCGCCGCCGACAACAACGAGCGGTGGCTTGATCTTGACCCAGCGACGGTCGTAGTCGGTGGCCGTTGTCTTCACGGGCGTGTGGGTGTGCGGGTCGAACACCCGGATGACTTGGCCATCGACTTCAATCGCGTAGGGAATCCAGATATCGCCTTGAATGGCATTGACCAGTGCGCGTGCCATCGCGGTTTTGCCGTTGCCGGATGGACCACTGAGAAACAGGCTGCGCCCCGAGCTGGCAACCAGACCCAATGTCTGCTTGGCGCCATCGGAGAGAACGAGCAAGTCCATGGCCGTTTCGAGTGCCCGGCGCGAAACGGGGGCGCGTTGCCGCCCCTGCCGCATGAGCATTTCGGTGTAAGCGCTCAGCGATACCGGCGCCGGGCCGGTATAGCTGTTGGTCGACATGATCCGGGTGACTTCCGCCCAGCCGCGATCCAGCATGGCGTAGCGGTGGTTGTGCAGGCCGACCACGCCTTTTTTCTCGATCAGGGCGTCTTTGTACAGACGATCCAACAACGCATCCGTCACCATGATCCCCAGATGCAAACGGCCGGCAATGGTGGCGGTGGTGCATTCCGTTTCCAACGACGCGGCTTTCAGCGCCATGTCCTGGAGAAAACTCGCGCTGACATCGAGGTCTTTTAATCGCTCCGCAAAAGGTGGCGGACGAAACTCCTCCTGGACGGGCAGCGACTCCATCGCCTCTTCGGGGAGACTGACGCTCTGGCTGGGGTCAAATTTAACGACGCTGGGCTCGGAATTGTTCGTATTCACGATGGCGGCAACCTAGTTCCCTTTCAAAGCAAAATCCAGCAGGTCTCAGACCAAGCGCAAGCTTCGTCCGAAAAAGACGGGCGGACCGGCAAACAGACGGCGCGACGCCGCTCAGGCGGCTTGAACGTTCTGGGCTTTTGCGCCTTTGGCGTCCTGCACGATCTCGAACTGGACGGCCTGACCTTCGCTCAGCGTCTTGAATCCCTCGCTCTGGATTGCCGAGAAATGGACGAACACATCGGGGCCGCCGTTCTCCTGTTGGATGAAGCCGAACCCCTTCTTCTCATTAAACCACTTCACGATACCGCGTGCCATGTTACTGCCTCCCGGCTACTCATCGCAGCCAATAAAAAAACGCGGCCAGCCCTGGCCGGGCCAACCACGTTCTCACCACTGACGATCTCTTGAGACTTTCACAACGACGGTCGGGCTTTTACCAGAGCCCCTGCTGCCTGTCAAAACCTTTGCCGGCCAGCCGGCCCTGCCGGTTTTTGCGTTTGACGCCGCGCAATGCATTTCATAGATTCCGCGCCCACTAGCTTCACCCCAGAAAACGCAGTAACAGGAGACTACACAGATGGCAATCAAAGTTGGTATCAACGGATTCGGACGTATCGGGCGCTTGGTCTTTCGCGCAATTTGCGACCAGGGCCTCCTCGGCAAGGAAGTGGAGGTCGTCGCAGTCAACGATCTCGTCCCCGCCGACAACCTCGCCTACCTCGTCAAATACGACTCCGTCCAAGGCCGGTTCCCCGGCACCGTCAGCAGCAAGAAGAGCAAGCCCGAAGTCGCCGAGGATGATGTCCTCGTCGTCAACGGCATGGAAATCAAGTGCCTCGCCGTCAAGGAGGGCCCCGCCGCCTTGCCGTGGAAAGCCCTCGGCGTCGATATCGTCATCGAATCGACCGGCCTGTTCACCGATGCCACCAAGGCCAAGGGCCACATTGACGCCGGCGCCAAGAAGGTCATCATCAGCGCCCCCGCCAAGAACGAAGACATCACCATCGTCATGGGCGTCAACGACCAGAAGTACGATGCCGCCAAGCACCACATCATCTCCAACGCGAGCTGCACGACCAACTGCCTCGCGCCAGTGGTGCACGTCCTGTTGAAGGAAGGCTTCGGCATCGAAGAAGGCCTGATGACGACCATCCACAGCTACACCGCCACCCAGAAGACCGTGGACGGCCCATCCAAGAAGGACTGGAAAGGTGGCCGCACCGCCGCCCAGAACATCATCCCCTCCACCACCGGCGCCGCCAAGGCTGTCGGCCTCGCGATTCCCGAAGTGAAGGGCAAACTCACCGGCATGGCCTTCCGCGTGCCGACCCCGACCGTCAGCGTCGTTGACCTCACCGTCAAGACCGTCAAGGAAACCAGCTACGCCGAGATCTGCGCCGCCATGAAGAAGGCCAGCGAGACCTACATGAAGGGCGTGCTCGGCTACACTGAGGACGAAGTGGTCAGCAGCGACTTCATCCACTGCCAGCTCTCGAGCATCTTCGACGCCGGCAGCGGCATCGAGCTCAACAAGAAGTTCTTCAAGCTCGTCAGCTGGTACGACAACGAATGGGGCTATTCCTGCCGCACCGTTGACCTCCTCAAGAAGGTCGGCGCGAAGCTGTAAGCCATTCGGCAGCCAATTGGGTCGGGCGTCTCGGGTTACCGGGACGCCCGATTCGTTTTGGCGGGACAGTTGTCTTTCATGAAGCGCCTCGGCATACTCGCGACCGCGCATGAGAACGCTGAGCGTCTTCGAACACGGACTGATTGAGCGCCATGTCGCCCGCCTCCGTCAGGACTTCGGCACCCGCGTCCAGAAGTCGGTCTTCGAGTGCCAGCTTGGCCCAAAAGAATGGACGCAACTGCGGCACCGGCTGCTGAGTGTTATAGCTTGCCGAAAGCGTCGTTGAACGGCGAACGGTTGAAGCCGCTGCTGCCGCGCTGGTTGCCGGCGCTGGGTGGCGGCCGCTGCGCGCGGGGTTGACCCGGCTGGCGCGGCGCGAGATCGGGTTTGGCCTTCATCGAGAGGGCAATCCGATTCCGTTCCAGATCAACTTCGATGACCGTGACCTGCACCTTCTGGCCAACCTTCACGACTTCGTTGGGGTCCTTGACGAACACGTCGGCCAGCTGGCTGATGTGGACCAGGCCATCCTGGTGGACGCCGACATCGACGAAGGCGCCGAACGCGGTGACGTTGGTCACGAGGCCGGGAACCTTCATGCCCGGCTTCAAGTCTGCCGGCTTGGCGACTGCGGCAAAATGGAACACCTCGAACTGCTGACGCGGGTCGCGTCCGGGTTTGGCCAGCTCCGTCACGATGTCCTTCAACGTCGGCAAACCGACCTTGTCGCTGACATAGCTTTCGAGTCGGACCTTGGCCCGCAGATTGCCATCGCGCATCAAGTCTTCGACCGTGCAGGTCAGATCCTGGGCGATGCGTTCGACGACCGGGTAGCTCTCGGGGTGGACGGCGCTGGCATCGAGCGGATTGGTCGCGCCGCGAACGCGGAGAAACCCGGCCGCTTGCTCGAAAGTCTTCTCCCCCAGCCGCGGCACCTTCTTCAGTTCGGCCCGCGATTTGAACGGGCCGTTCTCATTGCGAAACTTGACGATGTTCTCCGCAATGGCGCCGTTCAGCCCGGAGACGTAGCTGAGCAGTTGCTTGCTTGCCGTGTTGACCTCGACGCCGACTTTGTTCACGCAGGACACCACCACGTCATCGAGGCCGCGCTTGAGCAAACTTTGGTCAACATCGTGCTGGTACTGGCCAACGCCGATGCTTTTGGGGTCGATCTTCACCAACTCCGCGAGCGGATCCATCAACCGGCGGCCAATGGAGACGGCGCCGCGCACCGTCACGTCTTTGTCCGGGAACTCCTCGCGCGCGACGTCGCTGGCGGAGTAAATCGATGCGCCGCTTTCGTTCACCATGATGACCGGGATGGTCTTGGGCAGGCCGCAGGCATTGACGAATGCCTCGGTCTCGCGCCCGGCGGTGCCGTTGCCGACCGCGACCGCCTCGATGCCGAAGTGCTTCACGAGCTTGGTGACTTTCTCCACCGCCTGGCGCAGATGCATTTCCGAGCTGGCAGTCGGATAGATCACATCGTCGAAGAGCAGTTTGCCTTGCGCGTCCAACACAGCCAGCTTGCAGCCCGTGCGGAACCCGGGATCAATCGCGAGCACCTTCTTTTGCCCCAAAGCCGGGGAGAGCAACAACTCGCGAATGTTGTCCACAAACACGCGTATCGCCTCAGCATCAGCGGCGCGCTTGGAGGCCAGGCGCGCGTCCGTTTCCATCGACAGCGAGAGCAAACGCCGGTAACCGTCCTCGCAGGCGAGCGCCACTTGCTGGGCGACCGGGCTGTTGCCGCGCACGAACAATGAGTGGAGAATGCTGATGGCCTTTCCCTCGTCCACGGTGATCCGCAACAGGAGAAAACTCTCCGCCTCGCCCCGCCGCATCGCCAGGAGCCGGTGGGACGGACATTTGGCGAGTGGCTCCGACCAGGCGAAATAGTCGCGGAACTTCGCCGCCTCGGGCTTGGCGTCTTCACCGTGCAACACCTTGGAGGAGACGACCGCCTCTCTCTCAAACAACGCCCGGACTTGCCGGCGCGCCTCCGGGTCATCGGTGAACCGTTCCGCCAGGATGTCGCGGGCGCCGGCCAGCGCGTCCTCGGCCGTCGGCACAGCTTTGTCCTTGTCGGCGCTGGCGACCACGTATTTGGCTGCCTCAGCCGGTAAGGTGACGTTACCGGCCTGGTTGGCCAGCAACCAGTCGGCGAGCGGTTCGAGGCCGCGTTCCTTGGCCATTGTGGCGCGGGTGCGCCGCTTGGGCCGGTACGGGGCGAAGGTGTCTTCCAGCGCCGTCATCGTGCTGGCGGCGGCAATCTTGCCGGCCAGGTCGGCGGTCAGCAGTTTGCGTTCGTCGAGTGATTTGGTGATGGCCGCGCGGCGCGCCTCGAGTTCGACAAGTTGCGCCATGCGGTCGCGGATCTGGGTGACGGCGACTTCGTCGAGCGAGCCGGTCGCCTCCTTGCGGTAGCGCGAGATGAAAGGCACGGTCGCGCCCTCGGCGAGGAGTTGGGCGGTGGCCGCGACGCTGCGCGGGGCGAGCTTGAGCTCGGTGGCGATTTGGTTGATGAAAACGATGGCGTTACCGGCCAGGGTGTCAGTGCTCATGGATGGGTTGCGGGTTGTGCCTCTCCAGCGGCCCGCCGGGTCTGCCAACCGGCGTCATGGGCCGGCAGGCCGCGGGGGCGGGACGGGGGTTCAGTAACCGAGCAAAAGGGTGTAGTTAAGCGTGTTGCCGCAGCGTGAGCGCTTGATGGTGGTGCCTTTGCAGACCAGTTCGCCCACGACTTTGGTGCGGCGTTTGGCGACGGCGGCCGCCAGTTCGGCGCTCAAGTCGAAATCGCCGCGGATGCATTCGCTGTTGGGGCAGGCAAACCGGAACACGGACTTGGCGTTGGCCAAGTTGACGGTGTATTTGAGCTGGCTGCGCCGTGACTGGGCCTCCGCATTGCGGTATTCCAGTGTCACGGTCAATGATCGCAGCTTGGGGAACTGTTCCGCCAAGGGAGGTGAATCATTGACTCGTTGCCGTTGGCGTTCCTGATATTCTGCCTTTGGTCCTGCGCGCCTTTGAAACATGCTTGCTTCCACTCTTTCAGTTGTTGCCCGACGGAATGGAGGCGGGTGTCGGAATCGAACCGACTCATAGAAGTTTTGCAGACTTCCGCCTTCCCACTTGGCAAACCCGCCCCAAGGAAAGTCCGCAGACCTTAACACGGCGAGCGCCCCTGCGCCAAAGGAAAATTCTGGCCACCCTCCCGCGGCCCGCTATACTGCCCCGGCAATGAAGCATTCCTTTCGCAAGGTCTCCATCCTCATCCCCGTCTTCAACGAGATGGCCACCGTCGGCGAACTCCTCCACCGGGTCCGCGCCGCCGATGTCTGCGGACTCGAAAAGGAGATCATTGTCGTCAACGACTGTTCCACCGATGGCACCAAGATCGTCTTGGAGGAACTCGTCGCCGCCGGTGACTTCCGCCTGTTTCATCACCCTTTCAACCGCGGCAAAGGCGCCGCCATCCGGACGGCCCTCGAAAAAGCCACCGGCGACATCTGCCTGATCCAGGATGCCGACCTCGAGTACGACCCGCGCGATTACCCGAAGCTGCTCTCGCCGATTCTCGACGGCAAAGCCGATGTCGTGTTCGGCTCGCGCTTTGCCGGGGGCACTCATCGCGTCCTGTTGTTCTGGCACTACATGGCCAACCGTTTCCTTACGCTGCTCTCCAACATGCTCTGCAACCTCAACCTCACCGACATGGAGACCTGCTACAAAGTCTTCCGTCGCGAGTGCGTGAAGGACATGGTGCTCACCGCCGACCGCTTCGGCATTGAACCCGAACTCACCGCCAAGCTGGCCCG
>JBFZFE010000002.1:0-6637 GCA_041306525.1 Verrucomicrobiota bacterium
CGTTTGGGCGGGATCATGACGGTGAAATTGCTCAGGCCCACCGACATGTGGACTCCGCGGAACTGCGGGTCGTCATGGATCATGCGGATCGACTGCATCAGGCGCTGGAACTGGCCGTCGCTGTCGGCGCCGATTGGCGAGATGCCCGGATCGATAATGCAGTCGTTGACGGCGATGCCGTGCTGCTTGGCGGCGTTGATCATTTCGATGGCGGTGGCGTAGGTCTGCTCGGCGGTGTGGTTGGGCTGGCCGCTGCCGTTCTCGGCCCGCTCGGTGACCAGCAGGATCGGCTTGAACGGCATGATCTTGCCCAGCGCGAACATCTCGGTGCGCAGCGGCGAGATCGAGTTCAGCACCGGCAGTTGGCCGCCCGCCCGGGCCCGGTCATAGGCCTTGAGGCCGGCCTCGGCCATCACGGGGTCGGGTGTGTCGATCGAGAGCGGCTTGCTGGTCACGGCCTGGACTTGGCGAACCATCTCGGCCAGGAACTCAGGAGAGCGTTTGCCGACGTTGACATCAATGTAGGTCGCCCCACCCTGATCCTGGGAGCGGGCCAGTTCCTTGAGGCCTTCGAGGTCGTTGGCCTCGTAGAGTTTCTTGGTTGATGGAACCGAGTCGTTGATTGACTCGCCGATGATGGTCAGGCCGGGCATGGGCATGGTTATTTCTCCTTTGGCGTTGCGTTCTTGGCGGCCGGTGTGGCCGGGGTCGCCGGGGCGGCGGGTGGCACCGGGGTGGCTGGCGCGGGTTTGGGCGCGTGATGGTCGCGGCCCAGAAAAGTGTTGGCCCAGGCCGATGTGCCTTTGAGCTGGGCGTTGTAGAACACGGCGGGGCCTTGCACGAGTTCCTTGGATTCGCCGTAATACTTCAGGCGGTCATAAGCACGGGCCCAGATGCATTGTTTGTCGAGCATCTCGCATTGGCCCTCGGACGAGCCGCCGCACGGACCGTTGCGCGCGCCTTTGGAACAGGAAACGAGCGGACAGAGGTAAGCCGTGTCCGGCAAGCCGCAATCGCCGCAATCCTTGCAGCCGAAGAACACGAATTTCGACATGTGCTCGAGCTTGTGCGCGGCGTTGGCCAAGTCGCCGGGCTGTTTGTCCCACCCGGCGTAGATCCGCTCCAAGAACCGGTAACCTGCCGTGCCCGGCTTGAAGACTTTGTCGTGCATGACGCGCGAGAGCCGGTAACCCAGCGTCACATTGGGCGTCTCGACCGGGTGGTTGAGCGAGGCGACATACTGGCGGTTGAGCTGTTGGGGGTCGCCGAGCCCGGTCGCGGGGTCCTGTTCGAACAGATAGAACTCGTTCTCCTGCGGGTACTGGAGTTCCTTGGCGAACTCCCGCCAATCGTTTTCGCCGTAGGACTTCGACTTCTCGATGATCTCGAAGAACGAGTCGGCCTTGGACACTCCGCCGAGGTAGCCACCCGCAAAACCGAGTCCTTTGAAGACGGCGAGTTGTTTGGCGGCGAGCTCGAAGAAGAAGCTTTTGCCCTTGTCAGGACCGCCCGCGTACTTGTTGGCGAGTTCGAAGAGTTGTTTGCTGACAACGCAGCCGGGCACTTCGCGGCGGTGAAACAGGCCGGCCACGGTCTTGTTGAGCACGTACACGTTGCCGATCACCGGCGTGTTGGCGTAACCGTTGGCCGCGAGCACGAGTTTGACCTCGTGGAACTTGCGCATGTCGTAGCCGAGCTGCGTGTAAACGAAGTGCGCGCCGTTGCTGAGTTTGCGCAGCATCTTAAAATACTGCGGCATCAACTCGTTCTCCTCGCGCTTGAACGGCGACACCGCGCAGCCGATGAAGAAATCCGTCTTGGGCAACTGCACCGTCTCACCTTTGCGGCCAGGCACCGGCAAGCCGTCGTTCATCGCCTTGAGCAGCGCGATCAGGCTGACGGAGTCCAAATCAAAGACCGGCGTCGCCAGCCCGCCGTAACCGGCCCGCGGATAGTCGCCGGTCATCGCCAGCACGGTGTCGAACCCATCGGAGGCGAACCGCCAGGCCGCTGATTCAAGCGCGTTGCGGTTGCGGTCCTTGCAGGTGAGATGAATGACCACGTGCGCGCCGCGCAATCGCAACAACTGCCCGAGCCAGTCCGGTGGCAGCATCACGTTCCCGCCCGGGTTGTCGGTGATAGAAACCCAATCGATGCGCGGGTCGGTCGTGAGCGCGTTGCCCAACTCGATCATCTTGCCGGCCTGTTCGGGCGGAGCGAACCCGCGCGTCGTCACCAGCTCAGCGCCGTAAAGGAACCGGCCACTGCTCAGCAGTTCGCGGAACTTCGGGCGCTCAGTTGTTGTGCTCATAAGACAGTACGGTTGCCTCCGGTCTGACCGGTCTTCTTGTTTGAATTTTCTGAGGACGCTCCCGGCCTCAGGCCGCGAGCAACTGCTTGGCGATGTCCACTGCGCTGGCCGCGTCGGGCGCGTAACCATCCGCCCCGATTTCCTTCGCGAACTCACTGGTGATGGGTGCGCCGCCAATAACAACCTTCGCCTGCACGCCCTGCTTCTTGAGCGCTTCGATGGTCGTCTTCATGGCCGGCATCGTGGTCGTCAACAACGCTGACAGACCGACGACATGAGCGTTGTTCTCCTTCGCCGCCGCGGCAAACTTGTCGGGAGTCACATTGGTCCCGAGGTCCACCACGCCGAAGTTGGCGCCCTTCCACATCATGGCGACGAGATTCTTGCCGATGTCGTGCAAGTCGCCTTGAACGGTGCCGATGACAGCGGTGAACTTCGGTTTGATGCCGGCCTTGACCAGCATCGGCTCCAGGATCGCCATGCATTCCTTCATCGCACGGGCGGCGATGAGCATTTCGGGCACGAACACTTCGTTGCGCTTGAACTTCTCGCCGACGATGCTCATCCCGGGCACGAGACCTTTCTCGACGATGTCGATGGGCGCCACGTTGGCGGTTAGCAACTCCTGAGTGAGAGCCACCGCACCTTTGCGGTCGCCCTTTACAACGCAGTCATTCAGCTTTTGCAGATCGCTCATTTGATTTGATGTCTCCTCCTTGCGTCTCCCGCTTCCTGACAGGTTTCGCAAAGTGACGCGACTCTATGGTTTTACCGGGTTCTTGACAATGCCCCGGATTTGCCGAAACTTGCGCGAAATTAACCTGATGCCTCCCCTCACCCAAGACGATTTCCTGATCGGCGCCGCTGGTATTTCCGCCTATCCACCAGGCGCAACCTTCGGTCCGCGCGTGCTTTACGACTTTGAGTTCATCCTCATCATGGAGGGGGATGCTGCCGCCAGTTACGATGGACAGAAGATACCTGCTCCTGCGGGAACCATCTTGCTGGGTCGCCCTGGGATGACGGACAGGTATGATTGGGACCGCGACCGCCGCACCGTCCTGGCCTATGTGCATTTCAGTTTCGATTACTCTGCCCCCGAATGGCCGCCGCTGAAGGATTGGCCGCTGCATCGCCGGGTCAGCAACGACGACATCCTGCGTTCGCTCTTCCGCTACGTTGTCGGTCTGGCGCAAACCAACCCGTCCGATCGCAACGAACTGCTCGGCGCCTCGGTCACGCTGATGCTGCGCGCGTTCCTGACCGGCCACTCCACGCTGGCCCCTGAACCGCTCGGCGAGTTGCCGGTCGCCGTTGAGAAAGCTTTGGCCGCCATTCGCCGCGCCCTCGCCCACGACCCGCCCGAGCCCCTCACCTTACCGGCCCTGGCCCAAGCGGCCCATGTCGCGCCCGAACATCTCTGCCGCCTTTTTCGCCGCCACCTCCACCTCGCTCCCCTCGAATGCGCCGGGCTCGCCCGCCTCGAACGCGCCGCCTCCTTGCTGGTCCGCTCCAATCTCAGCGTCAAGGAAATCGCCGACGCCACCGGGTTCGGTTCCCCATACCATTTCTCCAACAAATTCCACGGCATCTACGGCGTTCCTCCCCGCGAATACCGCAAAGCCATGCGGGCCGGCTTCCTGATTGCCGGCAATCCCCTGATCCAAAGCCTCCAACTTCACGTCCCTGAACCCGCGTCCGAGCCGCCGGCATCATAGACGGCGCGGGGCGGGGGCGTTACAGTTCAGGACCGAAAGGAAGGCAAGAAACGATGAAGGCAAAACAGGCAGTGGCGTGGTTGGCGGGCGGGCTGTTGTTGGGCGTGGTGTTGACGCTCAACATCGGGGCGGACGAGGCGAAGCCAAAACAGGACTGGTCGAAGATCCAGATGGTGACCTATTCCAGCGGGCTGACCGGCTTCTTCGATCCGGCGGCCGGCAAGCTTTATCTCTACGATGCCAACATCGAGAAATGTTTCATGGTTCGCGAGTTGACGACGCTGGGCGAACCGATGAAACGGTTGCAGAACTGATCCGGAGGCGAATGAAGCTGCTGGCTGTGAGTTTCCTTGCCGGGCTGGTCTTGCTGGCCGGGTGCGCATCTTACCGGGCTCCACAAATGGGGACGCCACGGCAGATTCGCGTCTATGAAGGCGAGGAGTTCCATGTGACCCTGAACATCGATCGCGCAACCGAGCATGGCTGGCGGTTGATCCAGCAACCCAATCCGCGGGTCGCGCGTGTGGTCAGCGTCCGCTACGAACCGCCATCCGCCCAGAAGAAACGTGGGCATGATGTTTGGAGTTGTGAGGCGACGGGGCGGGGACGGACGAAGATCATCTGGCACTATCTGCCACGTGGTGACACCAACCATCCACCGGCGCGCGTCGTCATCTGTGAGGTGGAGGTCCGGTAAGGGTCAGGAAGCCGCCGGCAGGCCGTGGATCGGGAAAACAGTCTGCTGGAGCCGCGCAATTGTTTCATGGACGGCAGGTTCGACAACGGCGCGGACTTCGGGGTGCATCGGCAAGACGTGGTCACGCATGCCACCGGCCCATTCGGTGTTGGCGATCAGCATTCCGCCCATGCCAATGCTCAAGTCATGTTCGTCCTCGCCGCAAAGAGTCTTCCAAGCCAGCGCCCAGCCGCGGACGGTGTTGCGCACGTGATAGCCGCCTCCACCCGCCACGAGCATCGGGATATTGAAACGGCGAAGGCGTCGCAGGACATCGGCGTAGGCGTTGTTGGTCAGACGCAAATGGGTCAACGGGTCCCCGGCCAAGGCGTCCATGCCCAGTTCCATGACAATCACGTCAGGCCGGTAAGCTCCAATCAGTGGGACGACGATTTTGTCGAACGCGGAGTAGTAGATGTCGTCGTACGACTCCGCCGGTAAGGGGATGTTGACGTTGTAGCCATGGCCTTCGCCCTCGCCGATTTCGGTCTCGAACCCGCACCACGGGTAGAGTGTCTTGCCGGATTCGTGCATCGAGATGGTCAGCACATCGCGGCGTGCGTAGAAGGCGGCCTCCGTGCCGTCGCCGTGGTGAGCGTCAACGTCCAGACAAAGCACGCGTTTGCCGTGGGCGGCCAGATGCTGGCAGGCGAGGACGATGTCGTTGATGTAGCAGAAGCCGGAGGCGCGTTCGGGGAAGGCGTGGTGGAACCCGCCCCACGCGGAGAAAACGATGTCGGCTTTGTCGTCGAGGATCAGGTCCGCACCGGTCAGGGTCGCGCCCGCGGCGCCGGTGGCGTAGGCGTAGAGGTCCTTGAAGACCGGTGTCTCGGGCGTGCCGAGCCCCATGTGCAAGCCTTCGACGCGCAACTCACCGGTGGCGGCGCGTTCGAGTTCATCGAGGTAGCGGCCGGTATGGAACTTCTCCAGCTCCGCCCGGCTGGCCGCGCGCGGGGCGACTTCGTCCTGGAGCAAACCGAAGGAGCGCAGCAGTTCCCGGGTGCGAGGGACCCGCGCGGTATTGAACGGGCAATCGGGCGGGTAACTCAGTTCCGCCAGTGCCGGCGACCAGATGAACGCCATGCGACGATCACTCATGGTGGTGGGTGTCCGCGATATTCATAAAGCCGAAGGGCGACACCGTTGCCGGCGTCGCCCTCCCGGTGATTGCTTAGCAACTTCTCATTCGAACGACAGTTCGTAGTGGTACACGTCGCCTTGGAGCTGGCTGTTGACCTGACAGTTGGCCTTGTTGAAGACAGCCTGCATGGCGCGGTTGGCGCGCAGCACCTCGGCGGTGAAGCCGCTGATGCCGCTGCGGCGGGCGATCTTGATCAGGTGGTTGAGCATGAACGTGCCGATGCCCCGGCGTTGCCAGTGATCCTGCACGACGAACGCCACCTCGGCCCGGTTGGTCTTGGGATCAAGGTAGTACCGGCCGACGGCGATGATGTCATCCCCGTACGCCTCGGGCACCGTGGCGATGATTGCCACCTCGGTGCGCGGATCGATGTAGGTCATCTCAAGCACCTGTTTGCGCGGGATGGCCTGCATGTGCTGCATGAAGCGGTAGTAGATCGTCTCCTGCGAGAGGTTGTAGAACAACGTGCGCATCCGCGGTTCATCGGTCGGATGAATGGCGCGGAATTTGATCTGCGAACCGTCGTTGAGCAGCATCGCCGTGCGCAACTCGCTCGGACCGGCCACCAGCTTGGTTTCCTGGTCGAGCAAATCGACCGGCAGGAACTTCGAGTCGATGGCGTCGCGCAACAGTTTGGCGCGGAACTTCGGGTGCGCCACGGTGATGAGCGCCAGCGCGCGTTCCTTGATGCTCTTGCCGTGCAGATACGCCACGCCGTACTCGGTGACGAC
>JBFZFE010000003.1:0-5690 GCA_041306525.1 Verrucomicrobiota bacterium
CGCCGCCTGGTTGAGCAGTCGCTCCTCCAAGCCGGTCGCGGCGGGCATTTGATCCGCCATCTCCACCATGCGGTCGGCCGCGGCGTGCAAATGCCGGTAAATCCAGTCGTTCGTCCCACTGAGCCAGACTTCGTTGTAGCCCTTGAATCCCCAGCTCGACGCACTCGGCATTTCCATCTGGTTGACGGGGTACTCGGCGAGATACTCAGGCGGAGTGACCATCCGCACCGTTTTCTGGTCGAAGGCAATCTTGCGGCACAGGAAATTGATCCAGTCCGGCCCCTCGAACCACCAATGTCCGAACAACTCCGCGTCGTACGGCGCCACCACGATCGGTTTGCGCCCCATCTGGCCGCGCAGCCACTCGACCTGCTTCTCGCGGTTGTACATGAAATTGCCGGCATGGCTGGCGGCCTTGTTCAGGGCCCACTGCCGAACGTAAGGCTCCTTCGCCTCGCCCTTGCCGGTGATCCGGTAATATTTGATGCCGGTGTTGATGCGGATGCCGTCCTTGTGGATGTACGGCTTGATGTAATCAAAATCCGCATCGAACCCGATGTCCCGGTAAAATTCCCGGTAATCAGGGTCGCCCGGGTAGCCCTCCATCGAGCTCCACACCTGCTTCGACGACTCCTGATCGCGACCAAACGCCGCGACCCCGCTGGGACAGAGCAACGGTGCGTAGACCCCGTGGGCTGGCCGCGTCGCCGCGTTCTGGATGCCATGCGAATCCACGAAGAAGAACTGAATCCCGTTTTGCTTCAGCACGCTGTCGAGTCCGGGATAGAACCCGCACTCCGGCAACCAGA
Organism: Verrucomicrobiota bacterium; assembly: GCA_041306525.1. GTDB lineage: Bacteria > Verrucomicrobiota > Verrucomicrobiia > Palsa-1439 > Palsa-1439 > JBFZFE01. The sequence continues at coordinate 810 of JBFZFE010000003.1, forward strand.
TCCCCCGCGCCTGTCGGCCGAACGTCTGCTCGTAATGTTGCGCCGCCACTTGCACTTGGGCCCGCACCGCGATCGGATTGACACGCAGCAACGGCAGAAAACCATGCGTTGCCCCGCACGTGATGATCTCGAGCTTGCCGGTCTGCTGGAGCCTGGCGAAAGCGCCGACAAGGTCCCGTTTCCAGCGGTTGTGATAATGATCACGGGCCGACAAGAACCGGTCGAGATACATCACCGCGGTGGCGTGAAACTCCCGGTGATACCGGTTGCGCTCGACCTCTTTTTCCGCGAGTTCACAGAGCAGATCCAGGTGTTTGGCGTACCGGTCACGCAGCAACTCATCATTGAGCATCGAGACCAGCGGCGGGGTCATGGACATCGTCAGACGGAAGTCCACGTCCTCCATCGCCATGCCTTCCATCACCCAGAGCAAGGGGATGTACGTCTCGGTGATCGCCTCGTAAAGCCAGTCCTCTTCAAGAAAGTCCTCGTGCTCCGGATGACGCACAAACGGCAGATGCGCGTGCAACACCAGCGAAAGATAGCCCTGGCAATCAGTAGTGCCGTTTCCCATAATCAATTCCGCTTCCGCAATGTTAATCCTGCGCCACCGGCAACGCCAGCCGCACGCTGAAGGTGCCGTCGGCATTCACCTTGATCCAGTGACCATTCAACTGCACCGTCTGGCCCGGTTGGGCACGACCTGAGACCACAATCTCCGTATTCAGATGCAGGTCAATCGACGGTTTCGCGACGGGAAAACCCGCGCCACCACTGCCACCGAGACCGAAACTGCTTGAGGCCGCCGAAGAAGGCGCAGCACCGACAGGCCCCTGCTGGCTGCCGGGCATCGGGACGATCTCAGCAACCTGACCGGCAACCTGACGCTCGCCCGTGCCGCGTTCAGAAACGCTCGGCGGATGCGACGGCACTTCCACGGCGGCGCTCACCATGTCCTGGTAATGACGCCGCACCTTGGCCTCGGTGATCTCCTTTGGCTCTTCCGTGGTCGGCGGCGTTGCCGTGATGGTCTCGCTCTGCACGGGTGAAGCACTGGCCGGCAAAGTCACGGGCGTGATGGCCTTGGCGGTGGCGACGGGCGCGGGCGGACGAACTTCACCGGCCGGGTGTTCCACCTTCGTCCATTCGGGCCGGTACTCTGGCGATTGTTCGGCGCGCGGGATCTGGACGAAATTGGAGCGCGCGACGGGCAGGAATTTGCCGGTGACGCTGCGCGCGCCGATCTCGGCGCAGTAGGTCTTCTCGCCCGACCACAGTTCGATGTACCAGTTGCCCGTTCCCAAATCGATCGGCACATCGAAGTGACTGTGCGCGTTTTTGCCGTCGAACTGGATGTAGGTCGTGTCGTAAAACCGCAGGATCCAGGAACTGCCGGCCCCCTCTTTGCCCAGCTTTTTCAAGGCAGATTCGCGGTCCGCCGCCGTCACTTCCCAGTAAATGTGCAAACGACGCGGATCGATCTCCATCACCACCAACCCCGTCTTGCCATACTCGTTGGGCAGTTCCGTGAGGCGCGGCGCCTTCTTCTTGGCCGTAACCGGGCTTGTTGGCGCAGCGACCGGCTGGCTGGGCACGGGCTGACTGACCGGCACAGCTTTGGTGACCGGGACCGTCTTCGTGACCGAGGCGGGCTTGGGTGAGGGCTTGGGCCTGGCTGGCGGCGTGACCGGTTTCGCAGCCGGGAGTACCGGTTTCGGCGCTGGAGTCGTCGCAGCGGCAGGAGCCGGCGAAGTTTTCTTGGCAGCTGGGTTACGTTTGTCTTTCACTTTCGGCGTCACTTCTTTCTTGGCCGTTTTCGGTTTTGCAGCCGCGACCGATTTGCGCGAGGTGGCCCGCTTTTTCTTGGCGTGCCGCCGCAACGTCGGCGCCGCTGCTGTGCGCAGCAAGGCTTCGATCAGCGCGGCCTTCTTCAACAAACTAATGCCACGCAAACCGGCGCGCTTGGCCAGTTGCAGTAATTCGGTTCGTGTTTTTCGCTCAAGAACGGCTCGGGTCATGTTACCTCTGGATACGGGCCCAGAACGACGGGCACGCGCAGACTGGTAACACTAACCGGCCACTGAGACAACCTTATTTCCGCCCGAAATACTGCCGCCAACCCGCAGCAGCGGCGCCAGTTCCTCAAACCGGCGCAGCCATTCGCGTGAGTCTGCATCACCTTTGCCAGCAAGAACTTGATGCTCGACCCAAACTGTCCGTCGCAGGTTCAGGTAAGTGTTTTGGGCTTCCGTGAAATCTGCTTCGGGCACAGCGCCCGCCAGCCGCAAGATTTCCGCCAACTGGGCAAGAACTCCGAGGCTGCCGTTCGGGGGCCCGGCAGCGCGCAATTGACGAGCGATGAAGCCGCCCAGCGTCTCGCCGAACAAGGTCCGATCAATCCGCACGCCCGCGTTCTTGGCCTGCATCAGCAGACGCGCCAAGCGATCAGGCGTCAGCGTCCCGGCGGCAAACGCCTGGCGCAAATCGCCTTGGAGGGCGATGTTGGCGGCCATCTGGAGAGTGGCGGGCGCCGGGGCGCCAAGGCCACCGAGAAATTCAAGAAGCGGTGCGTGTCGTTGATAGAATTTGCGGTGTGTGACCTCGGCCTCGGCCAGCACGGGCTTGAGCAGTTCGCGCGAAAGACGGCGTTGTTCATCGCGGAACAGGCCGCTCGGGGCGCAAACCACGGTGAAATTCTCCTGGAGCACCACGGTGATTTCCTGCCGGGTACCACGATGAAATGCGGCGGTGAGTTTGCGGCGCATCGCACTGAAGTCGCGGCCCGCCAAGCCACCGGCAAACTGTAGTTCGAAGCTTCCGTGGTTGACGGCGGCGAACCAGACCACCGCGGTTTCATCGGTGCGCACTGACCGGCACGTGGCACGACCGGCAACCAAGACGGCTTCGTCCTTCTCGTGCCGGTACACTTGTTCCTCGCTGAACTCGTAACTGTAAAGGCGTTCGGTCGCCTCGTCGTCCTCGAAGAGGCGGCGGGCGGCGTAATGGGCCGCCAAGCGTGAGAAATCAAGTACGGCGGGCCGCACCCAATGTTCATAGGCCCAGCCCGCGTCCTGGTACTCGGCGAGATTGCTCTTGGCGTTGTGTAGCAACTCCAGAAAACGCGGCTCAATCCCATCGCCAAACAGTTCCCGGGCCAGTTGGGCGACGCGCGCCGCATGCTTGAGGTTCTGCATCGTCTCGATGCCAGTCACATCGTCGTGAAACCACCCGCAACTGGTGAACATCAACATGGCGTGACGCTGCAGTTCGAGCAGTTTCCAGACGTTCACACGCTGGGTGGGGTTGAGTTCCCCCACCCCGTGTTGCTCGAGAAACGCTTTGGCCGCCGAGCGCTCCAGCAGCACGTTGATGTAATCGTTGCGGGCAGCCCACGGGTCTTTCAGGAGCCGGCGCGCCGCTTTGAACCAGGCCGGCGTCAGGGTGACATGGAGCCAGTCGAGCGCTTCGCGCAACGGGGCGCGCCAGCGTTGGTTCCAGTGGGCATGACGATGGTTGCTGCAACCGCAATCCGCGCGCCAGCGCCCGACACCGTGCGCACAACTCCAGGCGGTATTCTCGTGAACCTGCACCTCGTGCGTCGGTGGATGACGTTCCAGATGCTCGGCGAAATTGGTGAGACGAATGTTCGAATCGCTCTCCATGTTGTGGAGGGCGAAAGCGAGTGCCGTTTCGCCGCGTGGATGATGATGGCCGAATGTCTCCCCGTCGGTCACGACGCTGAGAAGCTGCGCGTGAGGCGCGTCCGGCCGGTAAGACTCACGGATGCGGCGGGCAAATGTTTCGCCGCTGTTGAGCAGTGATTTGTCGAACGCAACGGCTTGGGAGAGCGGCCCGTGAAAGAAGAAAGCGGCCAGCCGGCGCCCGTTGGGCAGATGAACGGCATAGGGCATGGTCGTGTCGAGTCCGCCCGGACCAATGTCCATCCAGTGCGGTTCGCCCGACCGGCGCAGGCGTGCGGCTTGCTGGGGCGCAAGCAGGACAAACCGGATACCGGCTTCGGCCAGCAGTTCGAGCGATTGCAGATCCACCGCGGTTTCTGGCAGCCACATGCCGGCCGGGGAACGCTGGAAACGATGCTCGAAGTCACGCACTGCCCAGCGGATCTGGGTCATCTTGTCCGCGGCGGTCGCCAACGGCATGATCAGATGGCTGTAGCACTGTGCGATGGCCGAGCCGTGGCCGTTGCAGCGGCGGAGGCTCTCGCGATCAGCTTCGAGGACGGCCCGGTAGACAAGCGTCGCGTGGCGTTCCATCCAGGCGAGCAACGTCGGCCCAAAGTCGAAACTCATGTGGGCATAGTTGTTGAGAAAAAGCGTGATGAAGCCGTCCTTGTCGAGAATGCGCGCCGTGGCATTGGGGCCGTAACACTCGGCGGTAATGCGCTCGTTCCAGTCGTGAAACGGCTGGGCTGAGTCCTGCACCTCAATGGCTTCAAGCCAGGGATCCTCGCGCAACGGTTGATAGAAATGCCCGTGAACGCAAACAGCACGTTCCATGGCTATTTCCCCGGGCTGGATGTTTGGACAGCGGACAGAGCCACCGGCGCGGTCGCCGGCAGTGGCGGCGCAACATTCTTGAAGAACGACACCGAGAGCGGCGGGATGGTAAGGCTGATCGAGAAGGGGCGGCCATGCGTCGGCTGCGGATCGGCGTTGACCCCACCGGCATTGCCATTGCCACTGCCGCCATATTCCTTGGCGTCGCTGTTGAACATCTCCTGCCAGAGACCGCCACGCGGAACGCCGACCCGGTAATTGCGGCGGACCACAGGCTGGAAATTACAGACAACGAGGATGAGATCGGCAGTGGTGTAGCCTTTGCGGATGAACTCGATGACGCAGTTGGCGCGGTCATGGCAGT
>JBFZFE010000004.1:0-4399 GCA_041306525.1 Verrucomicrobiota bacterium
GGCAAGAAATCGGCCCAGGCTGACGCCAAGGTTCAGGAGGCTGACGGATATGCCGAAACACGCACGCGGATGGACGAAGCTGTTACCGGTGATGATCCCGCTGTTCTTCGTGATTGGCTGCGTGAGCGTGGCCAACGAGACAGCAATCTGTGACGGATCTGCGGTGGCCCGCACGGCGCATGCCGCTGCACTGGCGCAAGATGGTGGCGTGATGTCAATCACCACCGGCGCGTATCTGATCAGGGTCCTGGATGCTGGATGTGACGATCAATAGATCGTTTGCAGGGGCTGGTTGATTTCCAAAAAATGTGGCGCATTCGGTTAGCACTCGACCAAAACGAAACCATGAGTTCCGGCGCCCCTGCGTTGACCTGATTACATGCCCGTGTCGGGGAATGCAATATGGTTTGCATCGTAGTAGGCGTCTGCGATGATGGCGGCGATCATCTCTGCCACTGTGCCACCCGGCGGCACCTGTGCATCAAGCCAGGCGCGCACCTCCGGTGGCAAAGTTCGCATCAGTCGGCCGACGCTGTTGCTCGCGCCTGACACAAGTCCACCCGCCCTGGCCCGGCTGATGTAGCTTCCCACCGTTCGGTCGGTCACGCCCAAACGCTCGGCGATGACTTCGACGGCCAAGCCGTCGTTGTGCAGCTTGGCCGCACGCTGGATCATTTCGGTTTTGTTATTCCTCGTCACGTTCATGCTCCATCGGGCTGCGTTTATTGTTAGGGACAGGATCTACGGCCTTGCGTTCGTAGAACCTAACGTGCGCTTCCAGGGAGGCGATCCGGTCGATTGCCTCGGTGGCTACGTCAGCCAGGTGCGGCCAATTTAGGGTGGGTCCGCTGGCGAGGTCGGCGAGGTGACCGAGTCGCGCTTTGATGTCGCTCATGGCTGGTCCCCTTTCATGCGCGCGGCATTCAATACAACAAGTGTCCGCTTGGTATTCTCTTTCTTGCCCTTAACGCCACGGAAGAAGGCGTTCAAAAATTCAGTGCTTGCGGGGTCCACCACCACGCCAGACAACTTGAGGCAGTCTGGGCACTGGAAATGTAAGGTGTCTACAGAGGCCTCCGCCACCCAATCCTTCCCGCAATCAAGGCAGGCGACATAGCTGGACTGGTGCGGGCGGTGGTCGTCAAGGTTGACGATGTTGTCAGTCATGGCTGGTCCCCCTTGCGGATGGCGGCGGCGGTGCTGTGTCGCTTTGCTTCGGCCTTAGTCAGGGTTTCCCCACAGTTCTGGCAAAAGAAATATTTGCCCCCGTCGATTGATATTGGCTTATGCGACCATCCTTCGTTTGCATCGCAGCCACCGACTGAAACACGCAACGCGGCCTCCGCTTTGTCGGCCCGCTCCCGTTCCGCGTCGATCTGCGCTTGCACTGTGTCAGGATGCACGGCGGGAAGGTCCTCGATAAGCGCACGGACAATTTCCGTGGGAACGTTATCGTCTTCGGCAAACAGTGCCAGCGCATCCGCACGGCGGATCAGGTCACTCATGGCTCGGCTCCTTGCAAATAGTTTCGCCCCACATCCGACCAGCTTCCCAGACACCTTGACCCATGATTGAAACGCCAAAGACAAACGCGCCAAGAAACATGCCGGTAAGCAGGCCGATCCAGAAACTCAAGGTTGATGGTGTGTCACTCATGTCGGCTCCTTCCCGGTGAGGGCGGCGCGTCTGTTCCATTGCTCAGGCATATTCCAGCCCCCAAGGTAATGACCAGCAATCGGGCATGTGTCGTTGTTTGGATGCTGCCAGCGAGGTTGTCCCGCCATTCCAGTGGAGATGGGGAATGGGATTTCGTTACAGAACGGGCAGGGCAACAGGTCAGTCATCGTCATGCCCCCGCTTCTTGTCGCGCTTCCGGTCATCATCGTGGTCATCGTCGTCGTCATCGTCATCGTGGTCGTGGTTTTCGTCGTCATCGTGATCCGGCTTAGGATCAGGCTTAGGCTCTGGCTTCGGATCAGGTGCTGGCGGTTCCGGCTCCGGCTTAGGTCCAGGATCAGGCGCAGGCGGCTCAGGAGCGGGCGCTGGGGCCGATCCCGGCTTCGGCGGCACATTGTCACCGACCAGGTCAGGAAGGCCCCCACCGCCGCCCTGAGAGCATTCTTGGGGCAAGGGCAGGACAAGGCACCAATCTACGTGCGGGGTGCAGGCTGCGAGGGGGAAAACGAGGAGCAAATATTTCATAGGATCAGCCTCCCTACTAACGTCGCCAACCCAACACAGGTCAGCGCGACGGCGATCATGGTGATGACGATGACGCCAGCGCCAGGCGTCGGCACTAACCACATCTCATCCTCGACCACACGGCACAAAGCCCGATCGGCTTCGTCCGGGCTCCACGCCAACACTTCAAACGCGGCATCTATGGCGTCCAGATCGTGCAGCCGGTGGTGCCGCAGGATAACCCGGGCCTGCGCGTAGCCGATATTGACGGGCGGAAGTTGCATGACTTGCGCGGTCATTCTTGCTTCTCCACGACCCGGTAAAACCACAGCTTCAGCGTGCTGTTGTATGTCTTGATCAGGCGCCCCTCGTCTCGCAGGATGCCCAGCGCACGATCGGCCGTCTTCTCTGCGATCTTCAGCGCACGGCAAATCCCGCCGCGGGTGTCTGGCATTTCGTTGAGATACTTGGCCACGGCAAAGATCACCTCGGGCGATGTTTGCCTGGGTGGATCCGGTTCCCGCGTCGGTTCCTTGCGCAGGTATTGCGGGATGCCGGCCATCCACAGGATGCGCAGGCGGTCCTGGTCCCATTCGGCGAACTTGTTGGGGAGACGCTCAGACATCTGTCACCTCACAACCCAGCATGGCAAGGACGCGGCCCACCTTGGCCTCGGTCCCGGCCGGGCAGATCACCAGAAACATGCTGCTGGGCTGGGCCGCTGGCTCAATTATTTGCTTGATTTCGGCGTCCACGCCGTAATTGTTGAGCCAGGTGTCGGCCCTGCGCTCGGCCTCTCTGGACACACCGCCGCGCTTGGCGACCCACTTGGAGATGACGCTGGGCCCGTATCCAAGGGCTCGCTCCATCTTCGGGTTGTCGGTGAAGTAGCAGGCCATCTCGGCCAAGCGGGGCCAGTAGACCCCGATGGCGGCCCAGTCATCCTTGTTCTGTTCGTAAATTGTCGGCTTACTCACAGCCCCGCCCCCATGCCAATCATCAGCATCAGGTACAGGCCGCCGAACAGGCAGGCCACGCCAATCATGTCCCGGATCATTCTGCGGCCTCGTACCATTCAACCACGGTTCCGCTGGCAACGCGGCGGGCGGCGATAACAGTGAGGCAGTCTGCGGTCGCGTCGCGGCTGTACCCGCTGGCAACGTCAACGTAGATGGCGCGAGCGTCACGGCCGGTCAGGCGTTCGGCCTCGCCGAGTGCATCCGCCGCGTCGTCCAGATTGTAACACGGATCGCTGGCACCCATGCCGCGGGGTCCGTGGTCGCTGGTGATGATGTAAAATTCTGCTTGCTGGGTCATGGTCTGGTTCCTCTCTGGTGGTTGGTGTATGAGATTATGCTGCAACCGCGCATTCTGCGCTCAACGCCCACTCAAGCGCCGCTTCCAATTCAACCCGGCGCGCGCATTGAACCGATACCCACTTGGCAGCGTAATCAGCTACTTCCCATTTGTTCGTCACGCTTGCCGCCGCACCAAGAACATCGCCGTCCTGATTGCTGTACGACATGCCGTTGCGGCAAAGGTCATACACCGCAACGATGTGTGCGATGTGCAGCGTCAAGTCCGGGTTCAGGCTCAGTATAACTTCTGAGGCGCGGGCTCCGTTGGTCATTTGATAGTTGTGCATCTCGGTCATCCTCTCGTTTTTCTTATCCTCAACATACACCCAATCACACATTGTGCAATAGAAAATTCGCCGCTTGACTCGAATATTTTTCTCCGGCATACCTCGGGCAGAAAGGAGACTGTCAATGAACCTACCAACACACGCTATGCTTGCAGCTTGGCTCACGGCTAGAGGCATGAAATCAGGGGCATTCGGGGCGCTAATCCCCGTAGGCAAAGATGTTATCAGCAAGATTATCAACGGCAAGCGCACGCCGAATCAGCACGTCGCGGATCGAATCGAGCGGCTTACGGGTGGCGATATTTCGTCAGATCAGTGGGGCAACAATGAAAAGATCTGAAATCCTCGACACGGCCAAGCAGTACGTCAACGTCGATCGGGCAGCCGCGCACGGTGATGCCGAACGGAACTTCGGCACCATCGCGACGTTCTGGTCCGCACACCTCGACCATCCCGTCACCGCCGCCGACGTGGCCGTGATGATGACGCTCATGAAGCTGGCCCGCATCAAGGCAAACCCGGCACACCTCGATTCGTGGGTGGACGGTTGCGGATATCTGGCCTGCGGCGGCG
>JBFZFE010000005.1:0-2583 GCA_041306525.1 Verrucomicrobiota bacterium
CTTCCGATCTTTCGTTGGCCAGAAACCGCTTGAGCGCCACGAGCAGGAAGGTGCGGAACCGGCCCTTTTCCCGCGCGGCGGCTTTCAGGTAGTCCTTCCGCAAGAGGCGGGCGAAAAACTCCTGCGTCAGGTCCTGGGCGTCGGGCGGGCTGTGGCCCTGGCGGCGCACGTAGGCGTAGAGGGGATACCAGTACGTGCGGCAGAGGGTTTCGAGGGCGGCGGCAGATTCCGGCGAATCCTTCTGACGCGCCGATACCACCACCGACCAATGGGTGGTAACGAACACCGGCGGGCCTCCGCCGACCCTGGATGAAGGCGTCGTCAGGGAATGAGCCGAGGTTGTTTCGGTTGCGCTCACCGCCCCGACTTTACCGTCCCCGCCCCAAAGAGCAAGGCGACAGGAAGCCACCAGCTGTCCTGAAGATGGACATGCTAGCGGACCTTCGCGCTGGTAACCCACCTGCAGGTGATGCGATCACCCCCGAAATGCCACTCGGAGTAGCGAAAAGGGCGTGTTGCCCAAACGGCTCTGACCGGTAGGGCGAGCACTCCGTGCGCGCCGGGAATGTCAGGCAATGCCCGAAACACTGGGGTTTTCGCATGTTCCAGCGGCGCGCACGGAGTGCTCGCCCTACTATGAGAACGGCCGTCAAGCCCTTTGGGTTAGTTTTTCATGTCATGGTTGTTTTTGTGCTTGGTCTGGTCAGGGCGCGGTTTGCGCGGTAGCCTGCTTCCGCGGCTGAGAGGATAAGGCTCTGCAGCAGTGCAACCTGAGCGCTCAGTCCGCCCGTGGATTGCGGATGCATCCGCTCCCGGCTGTGGCCTGGGCTGCGGCCGGGAGTTTCTCGGGTGTGCTGCGCAACCACGGCCCAAAGCGAAAAACTGATCGTGCTTTGGCGGCGCCGCCGCTCACTTCTTCTCCAGGCCCTTCGGCCCGTTGGGCCAGAGCCATCCAACCCTCTGGCGAAGCGCTTTTCGGGGTAAACGTTTTCCCAGCCGGTGTCGCCGGGGCAAAAGCCCAACGCACAACCTACTATCCGGGTCGGAGCCCGCAGGCTCGCCCAATATAACGTGTCCGAGTTATGGGGCTGGAAAACGAGCGCGCCCAATCTACCTAACGGTGGACTGTTTAACCCACCAAGGGCGTGTACGGGTCGCGCGCCGTTTTCCAAAAATCGCTTCATGTTGCGGCTCTGGGTTAAATCCGATGCCGGCTCCGGGCGGACCGGCTCAGCTCATCTTCCAGCCCAGCGCCGCAGGCGTGGTCCGGCCGGTCTTCCACTTCCAAATGTCCACCAGCAACTGCCGGGCAAAGGCGACGATCGCCTGCTTGCGCCGCCGCACATGGGCCTTGGGGTTGAGCAGCACCCCGCGCCATTTCCTGACCAGCCAATAGTCAGGCTGCTGCAAGACCAGCCGCCAGGCGCATTCAATCAGACAGGTGCTCAGACGCCGGTTGCCCGCCTTGGTGATGCTCAGGTCGGCTCGTTGCTCCCCGCTGCTGCTCACCCCGCCGGTCAGGCCCGGGTAGCTGCCCACCTGGCGCCGGTTCTGGAAGTTCTTAAAGTCCTTCATCTCGCTCTCGATGATTTGGTGCGTCAGGCGGCCCATGCCCACCGGCAGGCTCTCCGGCGCCGCCGCCGTCACTTGCCCCGTCAGTTGATTCACCTCCCGGTCCACACTTTCAATGAGCCGGCGGAATACCTCCAATTGCTTCACCAGCCATTCGGGCAATTGCCCGTTCAACTTCTCCCAACGGAAAACCTGCCACCAACTGTTGCCCTGCCGATATCCCTGGCCCAGCAGCAGCATCCGGCCCTGGGCCGCGAAACTCAGCCGCTTGCGACGCAACTGGTCGCGCTGCCGCACCAAGGCCCGCTTCTGCTCCTGCGCCGGAGTGGGCACGCGCACCACCGAAAAGGCCTTCTGGTTCCCCGCCACATACCGGTCCAGCCGCACCAGCAACTCCAGCGCGTCGCGACTGTCGTTGCTGACTCCCTTGCACCGACTGTCCAGTTTAGTGGGGCACACCACGTAATTGGTCACCCCCAGCTTCTCCAGCTTCCGATGCAACCAGTAGCCGGTCGGGCCTGCTTCGTAGCAACTGATCACCTGGTAACCCTTCTTGACTTGCTCCTCCACCCACGCCAGAAACTTCGGCACCGGGAAGCGCTGTGGCCGCTGGGGGTTGGCCCCGTCGAGTTGCCGAGCCACCGTGATGCTCTTGGCATGGGCATCCAGCCCAAGTTTGCAGATTGTTTTGGCCGAAGCCGTTGCGGTTGTGTTACTCTCTTTTTGTTCGTTAGTAGTATGCATAAACTGGCAGTTGTAGCACCTCTCAGGGCTCAACTGCCAGTTCTCATGTTATCTACCTTCGTGCTCGCGGGGGATTTGGGCAACCCGCCCGTCAGTCGGCGCCATCATTCCCTCGCCCCTGCCCGTCTGCGCTGTTGATTCTTTCCCCTTCGCCCCCTTCGCGCTCTTCGCGCGACCCCTTACGGCTGGCTCGCCCGGTAAAACCGCGGCTGCCCGTCAGCCGCCGCCGGCTCGGTGTACTCTACTGTGCCCGTTGTGTTGGTCAGC
>JBFZFE010000006.1:0-6685 GCA_041306525.1 Verrucomicrobiota bacterium
ATGGAGCGGATGCCCTCTTTGTTGATGAGGACAATCTCGCCCGGGGCGATTTCGCGGACGAACTCGGCTTGGATGAGGTCGAGCGCGCAGGTTTCGCTGGCGAGCACGTAGGCCACGCGATGGGCGGTGCCCTCGGTGGCGGGTACGACGAGTTTGCCGAGCACGAGGGGCCGGAACCCGAAGGGATCGCGCACGCCGATCAGTTCATCCTCACCCATGATGACGAGCGAGTAGGCGCCTTGGATGCGGCGCATGACAGCTTCGAGGGAGTGGACCCGGTCGCCGTTATGCGGCCGGGCAAGCAGATGGAGGATGATCTCGCTGTCACAACTGGTCTGGAAAATGGAGCCTTGTTCTTCGAGTTCAGCGCGAAGCTTGTGGGCGTTGGTCAGATTGCCGTTGTGGCCGATGGCAATCTGGCCGCGCGCGCAATCGACGACGAGCGGTTGGGCGTTCTTGACGTGCGAGCCGCCGGTCGTGGAATAACGGACATGGCCGATGGCGAGGTGACCGGGCAGGGAACGCAGGACGCCTTTGTCGAACACCTGTGCGACGAGCCCCATGTTTTTGTGGGTCCGCAGATCGATGCCGTCGGAAGCAGTGATGCCGGCGCTTTCCTGACCGCGGTGTTGGAGTGCATACAACCCGTAATAGGCCAACTCCGCTGCATTGGGGTGGCCGTAGATGCCAAACAAACCGCAATAATGCCGCGGTTGGGCGTTGTCGTCAGGGTTCATCAGGAATGTCCGTGGTCCGCCCGCTTGCTTAGTCGAACTGGCATCAAAAGGCAAGGCACAAGCCTTGCGAGAATCTGGTAGCTATTCGTTGTCTGATTTGCTTAAAGATTATCGCATGCCCCGACTCGATGCGTTCTTCAAGGTCATGGCCGAGCAAGGTGCTTCTGACATGCACCTCGCGGTGGGGGCGCCGCCGATTCTGCGCCTGCAAGGCACCTTGAAGAAGGTGGACTATCCGCCGTTCACCGAGGAAGTGTTGCGCCCGATATTGTACGAGATCCTGACCGAACGCCAGATCGAGGCGTTCGAGAAGAACAATGACATCGATTTCGCCTACAGTTCGCCGGGGATCGCCCGGTTTCGCGCCAATTTCTTTCTCAAACATACCGGCATCGCGGCGGCTTTCCGGATCATCCCGTTCAAGATCCGCACGCTCGACAATCTGAACACCCCCGCGGTTCTCAAGACGATGTGTGAATACCGCAATGGCTTGGTGCTGGTTACCGGGCCCACCGGCAGCGGCAAATCCACGACCTTGGCGGCGATGATTAACTACATCAACGAGAGCGGCCAGGAACACATCCTCACTCTCGAAGACCCGCTCGAGTTCATCCACGAACCGATCAAATGCATGATCAGCCAGCGCGAGGTCGGCCGGCATTCCGAGAGTTTTTCCACCGCCTTGCGCGCGGCGTTGCGCGAGGACCCCGACGTCGTGCTCGTCGGTGAAATGCGCGACTTGGAAACCATCCAGCTTGCCATCAGCGCCGCGGAGACCGGTCACTTGGTGCTGGGAACGCTGCACACCAACAGCGCCGGCAAGACCGTTGACCGCATCATTGATGTTTTCCCTGCTGATCGCCAGTCACAGGTGCGCGCGATGCTGGCCGAATCCTTGCGCGGCGTGATCTCCCAGCAGTTGTTGTTGCGCGCCGACGGCCAGGGGCGCGCTGCCGTCTATGAAATCTTGGTGGCGACGCCCGCCGTGCGGAGCCTGATTCGCGAAGCCAAGACGTTTCAGATCCCCTCGATCATCGGCACCAGCCGTCGGGAAGGAATGCAGACGCTGGAACAGGCGTTGATCGAGTCGGTGCAGAAGGGAATTGTCTCGCTGGAGGAAGCTGCGAAGTACTCCGAGACGCCCGCGGCCCTTGTCGCCAAGATGGCGATGCAGGCCGGTGACAAGGAGAAGTAAATGAAGTTGTTCTCGAAGAAGAAGGAAACCCCCGTCCCGCCGCCCATCCCTCGCTCGACAGCATCGGAAAAACCCAAGACCGAAACGATTCTCAAGCTCGATTTGCCCGATGTCTTTGCGTTCCAGGAAGACGCCACGAAAGCCAAAACGGCGGCCAGGATCGCGCCCGATACGGTGGCCGACACCAAAGGTCTCACCACCCGCGGCACAGTGGTGCTGGTCGAGAGCGACGACGAAGCGCGCCGCCTGATGTCGCGCCTGCTGCAGTATGAAGGCTACACCCTCCACACGGTGAGTTGTCTTGCCGAAGCGCGTGAGATGCTCAAGGCAACACCGGCCACTTTCGTTCTCGCCCGCCGCGCCTGTGTGCCGTTGAACCTCCAGACCGAGATTGCGCTGCGCGAAGTGCGGAAACAGACCAGCGTCCGCATTGTCGATGAGTTCAGCGACCTGATCCTCGGCCAGGTCGTCGATTACGAGTCACTGGCGGAATGTTCCCAGACGCTGACGGGGCTGCTGCTCTCATTGCTGGAAGGAGCCAACACGGGTGCGCGCGGACATTCCCATACCGTCGCCAAGTACTGCCGGCTGGTGGGCCAGCGGCTCGGCATGCGCCGCCGTGACCTCGATGGACTGACGCTCGCCGCGGAACTGCATGACCTTGGGTGGTTGGAGACCGAACGCCGGATCAGCGAGCCGGTCATCAGCGCAAAAGACTTTCAACCGCCAGCCCTGCAGCCGACCCTCGACCTGCTGGCCAACGTGAAGTTCCCGTACGAGATCAACGACCTGCTGGCCGCCACCAGCGACGCGGGCCACGGGACAGCCGACGCCGAGGCGACCGGCCTGCCTCCCGTGCCACTTGGCGCGCGCATCTTGCGGGTCGTGGACACCTACGACACACTGCGCCGACGCCAGGCCGAACAGTTCCCGACTGAAGACAAACTCCTGGAATGGATGCGCCGCCAGCCAACCGGCACCTTTGACACGGATGCGTTGGAGACATTGATTCACATCCGCAAACACGAGCGCGCGATCAATGCGATGAACTTGTTCAATGCCACGGTGCTCTTCGTGGACCCGCATCCCGAGGAGTTGGGGTTGCTCCGCTTGCGCTTGGAGAACGACGATTACCAAGTCCTCACCGCCCGCTCTGTTACGGAAGCGCTCCAGCATTTGCGGGCCCAGAACATCGCCCTGGTCCTCACCGAATACACGCTCAACGCCAACGAAAACGGCTTTGATCTGCTCCGCGCCATCAAGGACGATCCGTCCCTGCGTCATATCCCCGTCATACTCCACGCCGCGCCCGACACCGACCGGACCCGGCAGGCGCTCGAGTGGGGCGCGGAAGACTGGTACCCCAAGCCGGTCAACGTCGAGATCGCCGCGCTCAAAACCATCCGCATTCTCGGTCGCGTCCGTGCTCCTGCCAGCACGGCCCAAGGTGTACAAGGCAACCTGCGCGACTTGGGCATCGTCGAGATGGTCCAGATTCTCTGCGGCGGCGGCCGTTCCGTGCAACTCGTCCTGCAAAACGCCAGTCACCGCGCTGAGTTGGCCATCTTCGGCGGCCGTGTGGTCAGCGCCAACCTCGGCCACCTCACCGGTGAACCGGCCGCCCTTGAGATACTGAGCTGGCATGACGGCAACTTTGCCTTGCGCCCCTTGCGCGAATCCCCACCGGCCAACATCACCATCAGCACCGACAATCTCCTGTTGCAGGCCTGCCTGGCTGCCGATCATCGCAACGCCGAACCGCCAACCACCGGAATCTCCGCGCCATGACAACCACTCCCATCTCCCCCGCCCCCACCAAGGTCCTGATCATTGACGACGAGGAAGCCAATCTGGATTTCTTCGAACAAACGTTGCGCGCCGAGAAATTCACGGTCGTCAAAGCCCACGACGGCATCGAGGGGCTCGACAAATTCGACAAGTTTCTCCCCGACATTGTGCTCTGCGACCTGATGATGCCGCGCCTCAACGGTTACGACGTCTGCGCCCGTCTCAAGCACAACCCGCGCGCCAAGGGCGTCCCGATCATCCTGCTCACCGCGCTTGCCGAGGAGGAGGCCAAACCGGCCGCGCTCGCCAGTGGCGCCAGCCTCTTTCTGAACAAGCCCATCCACGCCGACACGCTGCTCGCCAACGTCCACGCCCTGCTGCGCCTGCGTCAGGCGATGCGGCCCACGTAAAGTGTGTCGCGCAACTCCTCGCGGTACCGCCGCAGCACTTCCGCATTGGCCGTGATGCGGCCGTCCCCCCAGTCCGCCCACTGCGGGTAACCGGCCCAGTTCCAGTTGATGTAGCAAAACGCCTTGCAGTGCGCGTGCGCGCGGATGAACGCGAAGTACTTCGCAAACCACTTCTCCCAACTCGCCGCGCCGTCTTGCACCCCGACAAAGCGCGGCGTCGATTCGCCAATCATCACCGGGTAACGCCGCGCCGCCGCCTCCCGCATGAACGCCACCGTGTCCGCCGCGTCGAAATGCTCAACGCTGAACAGATCGATGCCCCACCAGTCCGCAAATTCATCTCCCGGATAAAAGCGCCGGTAATCCTTGTCCGCTCCGATCACGACGCAGGCCGGTGTAGGTCATGTAAAGTCCCGGCAACGTCCCCGGCAGCGCCTGCACGTATTCGCGAAACGCATCCGCGCTCTGTCCCGCGCCGTGCAACACATGGCGCCCCTGCGGTTCCAGCTGACGATGAAAATCCATGCCGTCCAGATGCTCACAACCCGCTTGCAAGTCAAGCATCCGCCCCGCATCTTACCGGCCATGTTCGAGAACTGGGACCTGCTCCTGATGCCCCGCCATGCCGCCGCCTTCAACATGGCGGTGGACGAAGCCCTGCTGCGCACCGCCGCGTCACGCGCGCGACCGCTGCTGCGCATCTACGCCTGGGAAGGGCAACCGGTCACGTTTGGTTACTTCCAGAAATTCCCCGCCGACCTCAACCTCACCGGCCCCATCATCCGTCGCCCCACCGGCGGCGGCATCGTCTATCACGGCGACGACATCGACACCACCTACACCGTCGTCGTGCCGCCCGGCCACGCCCTGCACACGATGAAAACCGGCGAAGCCTACTGCGCCTTGCACAAAGCCGTCGCCGCCGCGTTGGCGCTTTCGGTCCCACTCTACGCTGTCGCCGCCGCCCAGAAAGGCCAGTACCAATGTTTCCAAAACCCCGTGGCCGGTGATGTCGTCGACAACGGCCAAAAACTGGCTGGTGGCGCCCAACGCCGCGGCAAGTCCGGCATGCTCCACCAAGGCTCCATCGCCAAGACCATCCGTGCCGAGCAGCTCACACAAGGCTTCCGCCAAGTTCTGCTCGCCAACTTCGCCCCCTACCAGCTCACCGCCGAGGAAACATCCCTGGCCGCCCAGCTCACCACCGAAAAATACGCCACCGAAGCCTGGAACAAGAAACTCGCCTAGCCGTGTGAGCCGTCGATGTCTGGCAGGGCGCGGCGGGACGCCTCGAGTCGGACGAGTCGCCGCTGTCGTGTGCGGCAACCCGCTCCCACATCAAGCCAGCGCAGTCCAAGTCGAAGGGAAGTGCCAGCCGCTCGACAACGGTGGGTTGATGGGGTACGTACCGGCTCGAAATGGATCTGACCCACTTACTGCGCAGTTGCCGGTTGTTTGCCGATCTCGATGCCCGCGAACTCAGCGCGCTCCAGCAGATCGCGGTGCGCAAGGAGTTTCGCAAGGGCGACACCGTGTTCCTCGAAGGCGACCCTTCGCGCGGCTTCTACGTGGTGGCAGCGGGGGCGGTGAAAGTGTTCCGGCTCGCGTCCGATGGCCGGGAACGGGTGCTCCACGTCATCGAGGCGGGCGAGACGTTTGCCGAGGCGGCGATGTTCATGGATGCCTACCCGGCCACAGCGGAAGCGCTTGCGGCCACGACGGTGGTGATCGTCGAGAAGAACGGGTTCAAGCAGTTGCTCACGCGCGATCCGAAGTTGAACTTCAAGATCATCGGCACGCTGGTGAAATGGTTGAACCTGATGCGCAACGCGCTGACCGATCTCTCGCTCAAGGAGGTGCCCGCCCGGTTTGCCAGTTATGTGTTGAGCCTGCCGGCCGAGCCCGGCAAGCCGATCCCGGTCAGCATCAGCAAAACCACGCTCGCCCAGATGATCGGGACGACCAAGGAAACCTTCTCCCGCTTGCTCGCCCGGCTGAGCAAGGCCAAGATCCTGGTTTACCGGGGCAACCAGATCATCATCCGCAACCGGCAACGCCTCGAAGCCATCGCCCACGGCAGCGAACGAATCTGAGTCATTGCAGGCGATGGGAGTCAGACGACTGCCGCTGGGTGATACCACGGCGCACGGATTCAATTATCGCGTGCAGAAATAGTGCCGGCAGAGCGAAACCAAATGCGTGGATAATGCCGCCCAATTCAAGACCGGCTGGGTGTAGCGTGCCGTACGCAACACCCGGCGCAGCCAAGGCGACGGAACCCAGAAACACCACCAATGCGCGGCGAGCAAAGCAACCGAGAACAAGCGAGAGGACAAGGCCCACTCCCATCAGGGCGGAACCGATTGACTCCGAATAGGAGTCAAGCGCGATTCGACAAACCCAAACCTGTAGGACAACGGAAATCGCCGCACACACCCAAAACGGCTTTGTGCTTTTCAAGACTTGTCCCTCTGCCGGACCACCCGGTGGCCAGAATACAGAATACCCGTTCCGCCCACAAAGCATGCTGCGACATCGCCGTAGAAGGGGAGCGG
>JBFZFE010000007.1:0-5799 GCA_041306525.1 Verrucomicrobiota bacterium
TGCCGCTGCCCAGATTGCCGACGATCAATGCTGAGCGATTGCTCCAAACCGATGAATTGAGAGTCACCCCGTTCAGGTTCGCCGTTTCCGCATCGCCAATCACACCGAAGTCATTCTGTACGACGCTACCGGCCGAGACGTTCAGGTTATTGAATCGGCCCGCCACACCGACGACCAGATCGCCGTCCAGGCTCAACTGCGAGCCGGTGATCGTGAAGAGGTTATTGCTCGCCGCCGTGGTTTGCCCCAGCACACCGTGCGCGCCTGTCATGGTGGCGCCATTTTGGAGGGTTAACACGCTCCTGCTGGCTTGATCGCCCACGACGATGTTGCCCGTGTTGATCCACGTCGAACCCGTCACCACAGCGACGTTGCTGATGCCAGCCCCGCCGATGAACGCGCTGCCGTTGACCAGCGTCGCACCGCCACTCAGGGTCAAGGTGTTGTGCGACCCGCCGCCACCGAGGACCATGACGGTCGCATTGCTCCAAGTTGTGCCAGCCCCGGTGACGATGACGCGGTTGCCGCTGCTCATCTCATCGTCGCCAATGACTAAACCATCGCTGCTGAGGTGGCCGCCGTTGCTGATGATCAGCGAGTTCGCCGACCCGTTGTAGCCGACGTACAGGGCTCCGTCACTCAAGAGCCGGCTCCCTGAGATCACCAAGGAGTTATTGTTGGCATTGGTCGAGTAGCCCACGTACGTGTCGCCCAGGAAGTAGCCGGTGGATTGATTGCTGAAGACGACGGAGTTCCCGGTCCAAATGTTGCCGAGATGCAACTCACCCTGGTTGACCCAGTACGACCCCGGCCCGGTCACGACGATGGTGTTGTTGTAGCTGTTGGTGGTGTCACCGATGCTGGTGGAGCCGGTGACAAAACCCGCCCCATTCTGGATGGTCATGACATTGCTGTTCATGTAATAGCCAAACACCAGCTTCCCATCGGTTTCGAACAAGGAGTTGGTCCCGGTCACCAGAATCAGGTTCCCACCCGACGCCCCGCCCCAACCATGGATCCAGCCGCCGACATAGGTGTCACCCTCCGTCCAGACGGTGCCGCCATTGCTGATCACCATGCTGTTGTTGGGCGACCAGTCGCCGAAATTGAAATCGCCCGCGTTGTGCCACAGCGAATCAGGATCGGTCACCAACACCGAGCTGTTGGCGCCCTGGGTCCAAAAGCCGACGTCGCCATAGCCGTTCGACAAAACGCCGCCATCGGAAATGGTCAGCTTCGAGTTGGCGCCCCAGTAGCCGAGATAGAATGAATCCACCCTCAACTGCGAGCCGGGGCCCGTGATGGTCACGTAGTTGTTGTTCGCCCCGACGGCATCGCCGACACGTGCTTCACCGGCCGTGACGACCTGAGCACCGTTGCTGATGATCAGGCCATTGTTCGAACCGGTATCTCCAATGATGATATCCTCGGAACCTTGGTCGGTAACACCCGAGGAATAGACCTGCAGAGTGTTGTCCTCCGCACGGGCAGGCGCACACATAACCCAGACCCCAACCAGAACAACCCATATAAAACGTCCAAGAATAACCCAAGTCCTCTTCACAAGCATTCTCCTCCCGTGGGGATAGACGCCTCCCACATGGAGGAGAGCTTATCAGAACGTCTTTAGAACGGTCAAGAGCGTTTTGGTGAGACTATGGAGTGGGCGAAGCTTTCTCTTCGGTCTTCTCGGTTTGGTCTTTCGCCACCTTCTCCAGTGCCTGTTTGGCGCCGTCGCGAACGTCGATGGCGGGGACGACGACCGGCATGAGGCCGAGGCTTTCGCTGCCGGAGAACATCGAGCCCAAGTTGCCGTCGCCATCGGCGGCAACGCTGCGAATGAGCATGAGCCCGAGAAGTTTGCCGTCAACCGTGAAGACGGGCGAGCCCACTCCCGAGGTGCCCTGCCCCAGGCCGAGGATGTAGAAGAGACGCGGGCGTTCCACAATGGCGTTGACCCTCTCCAGCGACACGGAGGCAACCCGGTTGGCCACCTTGCCCAAGCGGTTCAAGCAGACGAGCTGGTCGAGCAAGGCGGCTTTGGGGTCCGCACCGATGTCAATGGAAACGAGCTGCTGAGCTGGCTTCTGCTTGGGTTTCAAGTAAGCAAGGTCGAGTTCCTTGTCGCGCAGTACAACCACGACGGGAATTTCCGCACCATCGGCCAAGATGAGATTCGCCTCGGTTACCTCGGTTTCGATGCTGAAATTAATCGACTGTCCGCTACGTGCCGCCCGCGAACGGATCATGTTGCCGAGCGTCTTGCTGGGATCGATGGCGGAGAGCGACACCACCGTCAACCCGGAAGGGTCGATGATGCTGCCAATGGCTTCCGTGCGGGCTTCTGATTTCTGGTCTTGCCCCCCGATGGAGATGCGTTGCGAGACGACCAGCTTGACCGTCACGACGGCGTCTTTGTAGCGGCTCAGGATCTGCCGCGCCGATTCGGCTTGGGGATCGGCATGAACAGCAGCCGCGTGGATGAACATCGTCGTAACGACAACGAGCAGGATTCGATTGAGGTGGTGATTCATATGGTTTCCTTGGTTTCCCGACGGGTTAGGATTTGCTCCACGAAGTCTGCAGTTGCAGGTAGAACGTGTGGACCCCGCGCAACACCTTCAGGACCACATACTCTGGCTTCTGGAGCTCATACTGTTTGAGTTTGTTGCCCAGCGCCGTGACATCAGCCATGACTTCACCGTCCACGGTCTGGATGAGATCGCCCACCGCCAATTGACCCAACGCCGCCCAGCCGCCTTGCGTGATACTGATGACGAGAGCGCCTGGCATGTTCTCGGGCCAACCTTCACGTTCCCGGTCGAAGAAGCTCAAATCGCGGGCAGCAAATTCGAAGTTGGTATCCTGGATGCGTCTCATTTCACGATCGAGTTTCGGGGAGTGCACCAGCTCCACCTGCACCTTCAATGGCTGACCTTCCCGGACCAGGCTGAAATCAACCTTTGTCCCGATCCGGTAACGACGAATCATGCTGCTAAAAACTTCTTCGTCGCCGGGTACCGACGCGAGAATCTTCTCATCGTCCATTGCCACGATGAGATCGCCGACCTGCATGCCGGCCAGTGCCGCTGTGGAGTTGGAAAAGACTTGGGTCACACGTACACCGCGCAGGGCGTTGGTCGCGAGTTGAGCGGCCATCTCCTTGGTGATGACCTGCACCGCGACGGGCAGCCAGGCTTTGGTCGCTTCCATGCCGGGATCCTCCGACTCGCGGGTGCCGATTGCCACGACAGTCAGCAACGTCTCCCGCTTGCGGTCAAACCGCACCAGAACCGGCGTGGACTCGGTCTTGCTCGCCGTGATCTCGCGTGTGATTTCGATCAGCTCCTCCACATTGCCCACCGGCTTGCCGTTCACCTCGCGCACGATATCGAGCACCATCAACGGCGGCTTCGCTTCACTGCCCGGGCCGCCTGTGCGCAATGAGGTGATCATCACCCCGCGGGTATGCGCCAGCTTGAGTTCGCGTCCGGCAGGACTGGAAATATTGCGCGCCGTCATGCCCCACGCCTTCAACTCCCGCGCACGCGGCATCGCCGGCTCGCGCGGGACAGTCGTCATTTGGATCTGCAAAGTTTCATCCCCGCGCCGCGCCTGCGCATCCACGACCTTGCCCAACGGCAGCGAAGCCACTGTCTGGTTGAAAATCGGAATCTCTTCGGGGAACCTGATCGTCACTGGTTTCCCATCCAAGCGCGTCAGGATGTCGCCGCTTTTCAGGCCGGCCTTGTCACCGGGCGAACCCTTGATCACTCCTGCGACCAAGACACCCTTCGCGGTTGAACTGCCTTTCAACAAGGGCTGCACCTCGATCCCGAGCCAGCTCCGCTCGACCCGTCCGCGTTCGATGATCTGCTCCGCCACCCAGCGCGACAAGTTGCCGGGAATCGCGCCGCCCAAGCCGAAGCTGATCTCGTTCACGCCGATGATCTCACCGGCCAGGTTCACCAGCGGTCCACCGGAATTGCCGGGGAAAATCACCGCGTCATGCGCGATCCAGCGCACCATCGAGCCGACATCCTCGCCCTCCAGCATGAAGTTGCCGCCGCGCCGCGGCATGACCATCTTCAGATTGCTGGCAATCCCGCGCGTGACCGACTGCGACAACGAAAGCGGACTGCCCATCGCCAGCACGGTATCGCCCACCCTGAGTTTTTCCGAATCGCCAAACTGCGCCGTCGGGAACTCCCGTTTGGGGTCTGCCAGGAGTTGAATGACGGCCACGTCCGAAAGCGGATCGGTGCCCACCAACCGCGCCTCGACTTCCTCGTTGTCGGCCATCACACAGATCAACCGCGCCGCCCGACCGGCCACATGGTGATTGGTAATCACGTGCCCCTTGCGCGTGATAATCGTCCCGCTCCCACTTGCCTCGAACTTCACCTCGCGCCCCTGGTCGTACTCCGTCCAAACCACCCGGATTCGCACCAGCGAAGGTTTCACCCGCGCAATCGCCCTCTCAATCGTGG
The DNA here is from genome assembly GCA_041306525.1 of Verrucomicrobiota bacterium. Lineage (GTDB taxonomy): Bacteria > Verrucomicrobiota > Verrucomicrobiia > Palsa-1439 > Palsa-1439 > JBFZFE01. The sequence continues at coordinate 4,491 of JBFZFE010000007.1, forward strand.
CGGTGCTCGGTTCCACGCTCCGCGCAGCAACGGTCCCGCCAGAACTGAGCACCAGTCCTGCGAAACCCACCAACATTGACCTGACAATAAAAGTGAACATGGGGTTGCACGCTATCATGCGCCCCGGAGAGGGTCAATCCACCAAAGAGGGTTCTGCTGAAAAACCCCCATTTCCGTTTGGCTCCATTTTGAGGGCAAACTGATTTTGTGTTCGCCGGCTCAAGTCTTCAGTTGCGCCATCCGCAGGGCCCATATCACTGCTTGGCTCCTTTGACTCGCGTTTTCACCTTTCTATGTTGTTTCACAGCTCCGTCAGGGGCTTTTATGCCATCGCACAGGTGGGTGAAGCCTGATTCATCTCCCACGCGGCATGGCGCAGCCAACGCTTCACGTTGCAGGCCGCTCCAATCAAGTGGTTTTGCAGGGTCACCTTCGCCAACCCACGATACCGGGATCGTCTCATCCCATGGCCGCGGACCATCTCGCTCTGGGGCTCCTCGATCCCGGCTCGCTTCTTCATCCGTTCCCGAAACGTTTCGGTCTTTTGTTCCCGACGCCGTGCTTGGAGAAACCGATGGTGCTCGCCCACCACCAGCGTGCGGTGGCGCTGCTTCTCACCCATGCATTGACCCCGCTGGGTACAGTCCGCACAGAGCCAACTCCACTCGAATCGGTAACTCACTTTGCCGCTGGCCTTCTCTCCGCTGCCGTCGGCTGGGCCGGGCGCACTGTTACCTTCTCTTCGATCAACTCATAATTCTCCGCCCACACCCGCCACAACAACGCCACCTGCGGCCCGTCGTTGCGGCTCGCCAAGCACTCGGCCCACGCCAGTATCGCCGTCGCATCCACACCGGCCTGCAACAGCTTCTGCGCAAACGTTGCTTCCGCCGCTTGGTAGTCCAGCTTCGTTTCCACGTAACGCTCCCACCACAGCGCCCACTCTGGGGGACGCGACTCCTCGACTTCTTCCATCTCCTCCAGCGCCAAACGAATCGTCTCCCGCACACATTCCAAACTGCTCATCCGCCGCACCAAGCCCAACACATGCGTCGAATCCAAACGCTGCTTGCCGCGGCTGGCCGACGGCAGCGCGCTGGTCGAGGAAAGCGAAAGAAACGTTGCTGGTGCGGGAGATCTCTGGGCGGGTGCGTACGCGGGCGGGCCACTGGGTGAGGGTGCGACTGTGGACCAGTTTGCTGGAGCGGGGGCGCGATCCGGCGGAGCGGCTGCGGCAACTGTATGCGCCGTGCTGGGAGATCGAGTTGACGATTGCCGAATGGAAGGTGCAGATGCACGACGGGGAGCG
>JBFZFE010000008.1:0-10488 GCA_041306525.1 Verrucomicrobiota bacterium
AACGACCGCACTGTTTTACTCGGATACACCAAAAGGCATCCATTGAACAACTCAACCCCCATCACGACCACCCCGCGGTTGCTGGCCGCCTTCGCGAAGTCGTTGGATTCGCTGGGGTTGGCGGGGGTGTCGCTGCAATGGGACGCAGCCCGGAAGCGGTTGCTGGTGAAAGGCGCACAAGGCAAGGCAACGCTGGAGGCGCGCGCAGCGTTGTATCCGTCGCGGGCGTTGATTGACTGGGTACCGGCGGCGGAACGGGCGGGGGTGTTGGTGGTGTGTCCGCACATCGCGGCGGCGTTGGCGGCGGACTTGCGTCGGGCGGGGTTGAACCACGCCGACCTGAATGGCCGGTTCTTCCTGCAAACGCCGTGGCTGTTGATTGACCGGGAACCGAAACAACGGGTGCATCGCAATCCATTGGCGGAACCGGCGCTGTTTACCGGCAAGAGTTCCCGGCTGGTGCGGTTGCTGTTGCGGCGGACAGACCAGGGATGGACGCAGGCGGAACTGGTCAAGGGGACGGGGTTGTCGCTGGGATTGGTGTCGCGGCTGTTGGCGACGCTGGAGCGGCAGGCATTGGTCAGCCGGGAAGGCGGGGGGAAACGGACGCCGCAGGTGTTCCGGTTGCGGAATTTCGACGGGTTACTGGACTCGTGGCAAGAAGTCGATGACTGGAAGAAGCGGGTGGTGATCCAGGAGTTCTCCGTGTTGGGTCGGAATGAGTTTGAGTTTGCCCAACAAGTGACGGCAAGCCTACCGGCGGCGGACATCGCGTTCACGCAATGGTTCGCGGCGTGGTTGCGCCAGCCGTACGCGACGGTGCCGGTGGTGTCGGCGTATGTCCGGCACGAGGAGTTGATTCATTCATTCAAGGCGCGGGCGGTGGACGCGGGCGGCAACTTGTGGTTGATCGCGCCACAGGATGAGGAAGTGTTGTTCGACACGCAGGAAGTGCAGGGCTACCGGCTGGTGTCGGATGCGCAGATTTACCTCGATCTGCTCCAAGTCGGTCAGCGCGGCCCGTATGCGGCGGATGCATTACGCCAGTGGGAAGGCTTCGCCCGATGAATTCCGGCACCTATCGCGATTACCGTGGAGTCGGGACGACATTGGCGGAGCAGGCATTGTTGAGCGTGTGGAATTGTCTGGCGGACTACCACGCGGACATGGCGTTGATCGGCGGCTTGGCCGTCCGGTATCTCACGCATCCGCCGACCGGGTCGGGCATCGGGCCGGTCACGATTGATGTGGATTTCGGCATCCACATCGGCGCCTCCAGCGGCACCTTCCCAATGATCGAGCACAACCTCGCGGGCATCGGGTTCCGGTGGAAAAACAGCCGTTTCGTCCGGCAAGTGGACGGGCAGGAACTGTTTGTCGACTTGCTGACGGATGACGGTCGAAGCGATACCGGCACGGCAGTCGTGGACGAGAGCCTGCACGCCGCGATTGCGCCGGGGATTGATCGCGCGCTGGCTCATGTCCGCATCGTCGAGGTCGCCGGGAAGGACTTGGCCGACCATTCCCGCACCGCTCGCGTTCGAGTGGCGGAAGTGGGGCCGATGCTGGTCTTGAAGTTGAACGCCTTCAGTGGTCGGAAACAGGGCAAGGAAGGCAAAGACGCGCACGACATCCTGTACTTGGCGGAGAACTATCTCGACGTAGACCTGACCGCAACACAGCTCCGCCGCCGCTGGTGGCACCAGCACGGTGTAACCGGTCTTTTGGCAGACGCTGTGGAAGGTCTCGAGCGCGTTGCGGTCCTGGCCGGGATAGGTGCCCATGACTCGGTTGATGCAGGAGGGGAAATAAACCACCGCCAGGTCGCTGGCCGGGGCGGATGATCTGGCGGCGGGGCGAGGTGGTCAGTTGCCGGCTCGGGCATTTGGGCTCGCACAGGCCGCACTCGATGCAGCGATCGACCTCGGGTTCGATGCTGGGCAGATCCTTGAGCTGGCGCAGATGCGCGGACGGATCGGGGTTGAGGATCACGCCGGGATTGAGCAGGCCGTCGGGATCGATGGCCTGTTTGATCGCCTGCATGATCGCGTAGGCCTCGGGACCCCACTCGGTCTGGACAAAGGGCGCCATGTTGCGGCCCGTGCCGTGCTCGGCTTTGAGAGTGCCGCCGTACTTGTCCAGGACCAGCCTGACGACATCGCGCAGGAACCGGTCGTAGCGGGCGATCTCGGCGTCGTTGGCGAAGGCCTGGGTTACAACGAAGTGCAGATTGCCGTCCTTGGCGTGGCCGAAGATGATGGCGTTGTCGTAGCCGTGGCGGTCAAAGAGCGCCTGCAAATCCAGGATGGCGGGCCCGAGTTGTTCGACGGGGAAAGCGACATCCTCGAGGATCACGGTGGTGCCGCTGGCGCGCACGGCCCCGACGGCGGGGAACAAACCCTTGCGCATTTTCCAGAGCTTGGCTTGCTCGGCGGCATCGGTGGTGAAGATCGGCGGGTTCAGCAGCGCGAGCGGGCGGGCGTTGGCCAGGAACGAGGTGACCCGCTCGTCGAGCGCGGCGGGGGTTTGTTCCTGGAACTCGACCAGCAACGCGGCGGCGCCGGGGCCGAGCCGCTTGAGTTCGGCGGGCATGCCGGCCAGGTTCTCGATGGCCCGGACCGAGGCGCGGTCCATCAGTTCGACCATCATCGCGCCGGCCTGGGTCAGCGGGCCGATGGCCTGGCAGGCGGCCTGGATCTCGGTGAACAACAGCAGCGCGGTGGATTTGCAGGGGTAATCGGGGATGGTTTCCAGCACCGCCTCGGCGATGAACGCCAGGGTGCCCTCGGCGCCGATCAACAGATGGGCGAGGATATCCAGCGGCTGCTCGAAATCGACCAGGGCATTGAGCGAGTAGCCGACCGTGGTTTTGGTACGGTATTTGTGGCGGATCTTTTCAAGCAGGGCTGGGCTGGCCAGGACCTGTTCGCGCCGCCCGATCAAGGTCCGCGCCAGTCCCGCGCAATCGGTGGCGAACCGGGCCCGGTCGGCGGCGGACTCCGTCGCGAACGCCTGGCCGTCGGGCAGGATGAACCGCAGGGCCCGGGTGGTGTGATAGGAGTTGTGGCGGACCCCGCAGCACATGCCGCTGGCGTTGTTGGAGAGAATCCCGCCGATCATGGCGGCGTTGATGCTGGCCGGGTCGGGCCCGATCTTGCGGGCCCAGGGCTGGAGCCGGGCGTTGATCTGCGCGCCAATCGCCCCGGGCTGGACTCTCACCCGGGCGCCGTTGTCCTCGATCTGCACGCCGCCCCAGTGGGCGCTGAGATCGACCAGGATACCGTCGGTGATTGACTGGCCCGAGAGACTGGTGCCCGCCGTGCGAAACACCAGCGGCAATTTGTGGCGCCGGGCGAACCCGAACAGGCCGATGATCTCCGCCTCGGTGGCCGGCTGGACCACGACCCGCGGCACCAATTGATAGAACCCGGCATCGGCCGCGTAGCCGATCCGGTCGATGTAACGGCTCCGGATCCGCGCGGCGGGCAGGATGGCAGTCAGTTGTTGGGCGATATCAGGGGCGTTCACCGTGGCAGGCTGATGGATGGCCCAGCCGCGGCACGGAGTCAATCCTTGTGTGAGGTCCTTGTGTGAGGTCTTGAGCTGGGATGGCGGCTGGCCCGGGCTTCGCAGCTGTGCGAAAGGCTTTACGGGGGCGGACCGGTGGCGAGCGGAGGTGTCCCCGGCGAAAAGACTGCGCCGGGTGGAACAACGACAGCTTTCCTGAGCCGGTTGGCTGGTGTAAACAGATGTTTGATGTTGCGCCTGAAGCGAATTCTGTGTATGGCCCTGCGGGCAACACACGTTTTAGCGGGCGCGGAAAATCAACGTACGGGAGGGCAAGAACTATGGCGATATACGGTCTGGAAAATCACGGCCTCAAGAACACCGGCAAGGTGCACTGGAATCTGTCAGTGGCAAACCTGGTCGAAGAAGCGGTGCGGCGCAGCGAAGGCTCGTTGACAAGCTCGGGCGCGTTGAACGCGATCACCACGCCGCGGACCGGGCGTTCGCCGCGCGACAAATGGGTGGTTGATGCGCCTTCGATCCACAACGAAATCTGGTGGGGCAAGGTCAACGTGCCGATGGCCGAAGCGACCTATCTCCAGTTGCGCGAAGAGGCGCTCCAGCACTTGTCCAACCGCGAGTTGTTCGTGGTGGACGCGTTTGTTGGTGCGGACCCGCGTTACCGGATGCCGGTACGCATCGTGACGGAGTATGCGTGGCACGCGTTGTTTGTGAAGCAGTTGTTCCGGCGCATGCCGCGCGCGGAGCTCGAAGGCCATGTGCCGGAGTGGACCGTGATCAATGCCTGCGATTTCCAGCCCGACCAGAAGAAGTATGGGCTCAACAGCAACGCCGCGGTCGTTCTCGACATCCCGCGCAAGACGGTGTTGGTGACCGGCTCACGTTACGCCGGTGAGATGAAGAAGGGCATCTTCACGGTGCTCAACTACACCTTGCCGAAGATGGGCGTGCTCTCGATGCACTGCTCCGCCAACATCGGCAAGGATGGCGACACCGCGCTGTACTTCGGTCTCAGCGGCACCGGCAAGACGACGCTTTCCGCCGACCCGAACCGCGGTTTGATCGGCGACGACGAGCACGGCTGGAGCGATCAGGGCGTCTTCAACTTCGAAGGCGGCTGTTATGCGAAGTGCATCAAGCTGACCGAGGAACGCGAACCCCTCATCTGGAAAGCTGTCCGGTTCGGCTCGGTCATCGAGAATGTGGTGGTGGACCCGGTCACCCGCAAGCCCGATTACTTCGACGATTCGATCACCGAGAACACCCGGTGCGCTTACCCGTTGGACTACATCGACAACGCTGTCCCCAGCGGCATGGGCGAACACCCGAAGGCGGTCGTCTTCCTCGCGGCGGATGCGTTTGGCGTGTTGCCGCCCGTGGCGCGCTTGAACCCCGCGCAGGCGATGTATCACTTCATGAGCGGCTACACCGCCGCCCTGGGTGGCACGGAGACCAATCTGGGCAAGGACCCGGTGCCGACGTTCTCGACCTGTTTCGGCGCGCCGTTCCTGCCGTTGCCGCCCGAGACCTACGCGCAGATGCTGGCCAAGAAGATGAAGGAGCACAACGTCCATTGCTATCTCATCAACACCGGCTGGGTCGGCAACGCGTTTGGCGAAGGCCCGCGCATTCCGCTCTGGGTCAACCGCCACAACGTCCAGCAGACCCTTGACGGCACCTTGGCCAGCGCGGAATACCGGGTCGATCCGGTCTTCGGCTTCGAAGTGCCAAAGTCCCTCCCCGAGATGCCCCCCGAACTGCTCGACCCGCAGCGCTCAGCCAAGAGCCCCGAGGAGTATCAGCGCCGCGCCAAGGACCTGGCCGCCAAGTTCGTCAAGAACTTCGAACAGTTCAAAGGCGCCTCGAAGGAGATTGTCGAAGCAGGCCCGCGGGTGTAGTTTCTCCCCACTATGCGCAAGTATCTGTTGTCTGTCGTCGCAGTGCTGGCACTCGGTTCAACCCGGGCGCCAGCCGCCGAACTCCTCGATGGTGTCGTCGCGATCGTCAATGACCGCGTCATCACCTGGAGCGAGGTGCGCGGGCTGGTCGACCCGATTGTGCCCCAGTTGCACCGCGAATTCACGGGCGAAGAACTCACCCGCCGGGTCCGGCAGTTGCAGAAGGAAGCCCTCGACAGCCTCATTGACCGGGCCCTCATCGTGCATGAGTTCAAATCCAAGGGCTACAGCTTTCCCGACAACATGATCGAGCAGCAGATCACCGAGGAGATTGAACGCTCGTTTGCCGGTGACCGCGCCGCGTTCATCAAAACGCTACAGGCCCAGAACGTCACCCTCTCGCAATATCGCGAACAGGTCCGCGACCGCACGATCGTCCAAGCCATGCGCAGCCGCAAAGCCCAACAGGCCGCCGTGGTTTCCCCGTACAAGATCGAGAAGATCTACCGCGAAAAAGTTGAGGACTTCAAAGTCGAGGACCAGGTCAAGCTGCGCATGATTTTCATCAAGAAATCACCCAACGCCGCCGGCGAAGATGACCCCCGCCGGCTGCTGGGCCAGGAGATCATCGCCAAACTCAAGGCCGGCACCAGCTTCGCCGACCTCGCCAAGCAATACTCCGACGGTCGCGAAGGCAAGGCCGGTGGCGACTGGGGCTGGATTGGCCGCAACGTCATCCGCAAGGAACTCGACGAAGTCGCCTTCCAACTCAAGGGCGGCGAACACAGCAACCTGATTGAGACCGCCGAAGGCTTTTACATCCTGCAAGTTGACGAGTTCAAGGCCGCTCACAACCGCAGCCTCAGCGAAGCGCGCGATGAGATCGAAAAAATGCTCCTCCAGGAACAACGCACCAAGGTCCAGGAGGAATGGCTCAAGGAACTGCGCGCCAAGTCGTTCATCCGGTACTTCTAATGCGCGCCGCCCGACCGCGTCCACGCCTCGGCATCACGCTGGGCGACCCGACCGGCATCGGCCCCGAAGTGGTCGCCAAAGCCCTCGCTTCCGGCAAGCTCGACCCGCGTTTCGATTACGCGATCATCGGTGACTCCCGCACCCGCCGTCGCGCCGATGCAGCCGACTGGGTCGTCGAAGGCGCCCAACGCTGCCTCAGCGGTGAACTGGCCGGCATCGCCACCGCCCCGATCTCCAAGGAACTGCTCCACCAAGCCGGTTACCCGTTCGTCGGTCAGACCGAACTGCTCGCCCACCTCGCAAAGACAAAGAAATTCGCCATGATGCTGGCCAGCGACGTCCTGCGCGTCGCCCTCATCACCACGCACGCACCCGTCCGCGACGTTGCCGGCCTCATCACCGGCAGGAAGATCGTCGAAGTGACCGTCCTGACCCACGCCATCTGTCGCCGTCTCGGCATCAAGAAACCGCGCATCGCCGTCTGCGGCCTCAATCCGCATGCCGGTGAGGGCGGCCTGCTCGGCGACGAGGAAAAACGCATCATCGCCCCCGCGATCAAACGTTGCCGGCAAGCCCGCATCAACGCCACCGGCCCGCATTCTCCCGACACCGTCTTCTACCGGGCCGTCCACGGCGAGTTCGACGCGGTCGTTGCGATGTATCACGACCAAGGGCTCGCCCCGTTCAAGCTGCTTGCCTTCGACAACGGCGTGAACCTCACCCTCGGCCTGCCGTTCATCCGCACCAGTCCCGACCACGGCACCGCCCCTGACATTGCCGGCCAAGGTCGCGCCCGTCCCGACGGCATGATCGCCGCCATCAACATGGCCGCCCGACTGGCATCATGACCCTCACCGAAGTCCGTCAACTCCTCGCCGAACTCGACTTTCGCCCCAGCAAAGTCCTCGGCCAGAATTTCCTCACCGACCAGAACATCCGCGACATCGTCATCCGCGAAGCCGATATCCGCCCCGACGAAACGGTCCTCGAAATCGGTCCCGGCCTCGGCGCGCTGACCGGTGAACTGCTCAAACGCGCCCGCCGCCTCGTGCTCATCGAAAAGGACAAACGCCTCTGCGAGTTCCTCCGCTCCCGCTATCCCGGCATCGAGTTGATCGAAGGTGACGCCATCGAAGCGGTGCCGACGGTCGAGTTTCCGCCGCAGTTCAAAGTCGTCTCCAATCTCCCCTACAGCATCTCGACGCCGATTCTGGAGCGCCTCGTCGAAGCCCCGAACAAACCCCGTTTGATGGTGCTCATGGTCCAACGCGAGGTCGCCCAACGTCTGGCCGCCACCCCGCGCCACAAGGATTACGGCGCCCTGACTCTCTTCACCCTCCTGCATTACCACGTCACCATCGCCCACATCGTGTCGTCCCGTTGCTTCTTCCCCGCGCCGATGGTCGAGAGCGCCATCATCGTGCTCGACCGGCGCGACCCGCGCATCAAGCTCAATGCCGGAGCGCCCTTCCACCAGATCGTCCGCGAAGGCTTCGGCCAACGCCGCAAAATGCTGCGCAAACTCCTCGCCGACCATCCCGGCATCGAGGCCGCCTACCAGCTTACCGGCATCTCCCCGACCGCCCGCGCCGAGGAACTCAGCCTGGAAGACTGGATCCGCCTCGCCAACGAACTCCAGAGCAATGCTCGCGTCCTTGGGCCAACCAACCAGGCGTGAGTGGATCACCAACCCGTTGGCCAGGGGTTCTGACGGCGCAGGCGGGTGATGGTGCCGGGGTCGGCCCGGTAGGGAATCGCGGTCGGGGCGGGTGCCGGTAAGATGTGCGCGGAGCTGAACGGGGTTTGCGCGACCTTGAGGTTGTAGGCGCGCGTCATCAGCGTGGCGAGGTTGACGACGTCGGTGATGTTGTAGGCGAGCAAGGTCTCCAGTGCGCGCGGGTTGCCGCGCCGGTAATCATTCCACAACAACACGGCGAAGAAGCCATCGACGTCAGCCAGATCGCCGCGGTCGAGGCCGAGCTGGCGTTCGCAGTTCTTCAGGCCGCCCCGGTAACCGAGCCCGGCCAGGACGTAGCGCAAGTCGATGTGCGCCTGGTCGAGTTGCACGCCGAGGGAGTTGCGGATGAACGGCGCGTCGAAGGTTTTGCCGTTGTAGGAGACGAGCACCCGGTAAGCTGCGATGTCGTTGGCGAACTCATGCAGGTTCTGGCCGTGGATGTAGGTCTTGATGTCGCGGCCATCGTAAAGCGCGATGGTGGTGATGTGGTCGCCGGGACCGCCAAGCCCCGTGGTTTCAATGTCGAAATAGGCCACGGAATCGCGGAACTCGCGGAACAACCGCCAGTGTTCCGCCGCCGGTAAGGTGTCGGCGAAATAAGTGGTGTTGCCGGCCGCGAGTTGGGCGGCGGAAGTTTCGATGGACCGGCGGAGCGCGTCGGCTTTTGTGCCAGTGACCGGCAAGGCGGTGGCGCCATTCACCAAGTCCCACGAATGCAGGCCGGCCGACCAGTACCGGCGCTCGGTGCTCAGGCCGACGCCGGGGATGTGGCAAAAGGTGTTCTGGAGCATGGGGGTGATTTACTTGTTCGGCGTCACGAACGCCTTCTCAAGTTCCTCCGCGATGGCTGCCAACTCCGTCTTGACCGGCACCAGGACGTTCTCGGCGTGCGCCTTCTGTTTGACGAGATCACCGATGAACTCCTGATACTTCACCGGCTTCAACAGCTCGACGATCCGGTCATAGTGTTTCGCCGTCACTTCGTACTGCGGGCCGAGACTGCGCAGCTTCTTCGCGGCCACGCGCGCGGCGCGGAGCAGACGCTCGCCATTCTCCATGGCGTCATGCCAGCTCTGTTGGCCGCGACCGAAACAGGGCGCACAGTAGCCTTTGACCTCCTGCATGTGTTTGATCCACGCGTCCATCGCTGCAAGGCCGTACACGACCGGTTGCTTTGGAGCGAACAAGCCCTGGCTGCGGATGTAGTCCACCGACTGCCGCAACATCACTTGCTCAGCCGCGGGCGATTTCAACGTCGCTTCAGCCGGGGCCACCGCCCACAGGATGGCGCCGTGATAGATGGAATTGTCTGTGCGCCCGTTGAGGAGCGCGCCGATGATTCGGCCGGTGACAGGATCGGCCTGGGTGACAATACCGGCATAGCCCCAGTGCGTGAACCCGTGCGGGCCCTTCACCTTCCAGCCCTGCAACGCGATGACGACTTCACCGGCGTCGAGTGCCTGGCGGGCAGCTGTTGCCACTTGCTTCAGATAGGCGGGACGTTCGGCATCCTTGACATCGAAGCCTTCAAAAGCCGGCAACTCCAGCTTCCGCGCCCGCAGCCCGACGTAACCGGCGACGGTCGCCATCGCCCGGTCACTGTGAACCGCCTCCAACTGACAGTGCGAGGTGCAGTCCTCGCTCAAGTTGCGCAACGGCGCGAAGGCATTACCGGCCAAACAGGTCAGTGTGTCGTAGTCGGTCTCCTTGCCGAGGAGTCGTGCGGCGGCCTGTATCGCCAGTGCGAACGAGTCCTGCCGGTGACCATTGCCCTTGAGTTGGAGCTTCGCGTAATCAGGTTTCATCACTGGTTTCTCCACGGCGGTTCCCACGCTCGTGGCGACAACGGCCAAAAACCCGCACAACAGGCTCAACGCCTTCATCGCTTCCCTTTCGTTGCTGGCGGCGGCTGGCACCGCGGGCAAAAGTGGATCGCGCCCCCGAGAACACTCTTCTTCACAATCGGGACGTAGAGACGGGTTGGGCCTTTGCCGGTGCGCAGAATCTCGCGCGCTGGGACATCAGGGTTCAACTCGTACGGCGATGCCGGCAACCAGGTCTCGAGCGCGTAGAGGCCGGACTCGCCGATGTCGCGGAAGTCGAACTCCAGTTCCAGGAACTGCCCCGCCGGTATCGGCACGAGCACCAAGCCGGCGGGCACATTGGTCGCCGTGCCGATGTTCATGCCGGCAGTGTAGTGAGCGATGTCGGGGTCAGCCGTCGGCGCGATCAGCCCCCAGTAGTAGCCGTCGGTGCTCAACGGCTTGATCTGGGCATGGTGCTTCATGAACTCGCCTTCCCAGAGCGTCTTGGGATGCGGGCCTTTGCTGAACGAAAAACGCTGGCGCA
>JBFZFE010000009.1:0-3022 GCA_041306525.1 Verrucomicrobiota bacterium
ACCATAGGCCCATTCCGGTTTTCGAGACCGGCCCGTTCAACCACTCTGGCACCTCTCCCCCGAAAAACCGCGCAGCAGCCTAGCCGGCAGGCCCGGCAAAGTCAAACCTGCCGGCCTTCAGCGCGTAAACTCACCGGGGTGACGGCGCTTCAGTTCCTCGATGGCCCAGCCGCGGCCGGTGGCTTGAAGCTGCTCGCAATAACCGGCCAGTCGGCCACGGGCGTGGAGTGGGCCGCCTTCGGCCATGACGGTGTCGAGCGGGTCGACGGTGTAACCATGCGGCATGGTGCGCATCATCTCGTCGTGCCAGCGCAACAATCGCGCGGCGCCTTCGCGGACCACTTCGGGACGCGCGGCGGCGAGGTCGCGTTGCAGGTGCGGGTCATCGACGGTGTTGTAGAGCATTTCCTGCGGGAACAAGTGATAGCCGTCGTGATAGGTCCGCATGTAGAGCCAGGGACCGAAGCGGATACTGCGTTGGCAGACGTGGGCGCACTGGCTGATCACGAGGTCGTCGCGGCCGGTATCCTGGCCGGTACGGAGCGCGTTGGCGTAGCTTTCGCCCTGCCAGAGCGGGTGACGCCGCCGGTTGAGCAACTCGGCCAGCGTCGGCGCAAGGTCGAGGTTGGCGCGTAACCCGTCGCAGACCTTGCCGGCTGCCATGCCGGGCCAGCGGATGATCATCGGGATCCGACAGGTCGCGACGTCGGCCGTGGCGTGTTCGCCGTAGATGCCGAGTTCGCCCATGTTTTCGCCGTGGTCGGCGGTGATGATGATGGCGAGATCGTCCCACACGCCTGCTTTCTTCAGCCCCTCAAACAACTGGCCGATGTGACCGTCCATGTACCGGATGCCGCAATCGTAGCCGTCCATCATGCGCCGCACGTCGGCCATGTTGCGCAACGCTCCCGGGTGACGCGGGAATTTTGGATCCTCCTTCGCATTGAACATGTTGATCTCATGCGCGCTGTGCGGGCCGACATGCTTCAGGTGCTCGGCCAAGACTTCCTCGGTGATCCAAGCCGGCAACGGTTCATTGGCAAACGGATTGCCGAACTCGGCGGGCGCCCGGTAAGGCGTGTGCGGATCCCAGTAGTTGATGTGGAGAAACCAGTTGTCCTGCTGCGCGTTCTGCTCGACCCAACGCAGCGCGGTCGGCGTGACGTGCTCGGCCGACTCCATGCCGCCTTGGCCGGTATTGTGCATCTCGCGAAAACCGGCGTTGAACCACCAAGCGCTGTGGCGTTCCGCAAACGGGCTGATCGAGACGGTCTTCAACCCCGCCTGCGCCAGCATCACCCAGAGGCTCTGGCCGCCGCCGAGGGCATCGCGGAAACTGCGTTCGCGCCCGACCAACCGCAAGTCTGCCGCCGTGCCGCCGTGGCCGACGACGCCCGAGTGGATGCCGAACGCGCCGGTGACCAACGCCGCCCGCGACGGCAAACAGGGCGCATCAGGACAGTAGTACTGGTTGAATCGCACGCCTTGCCGGGCCACGGCATCGATGTTCGGTGAAGTGTTGCGGTGATATCCGTAGCAGCCAAGGTGATCGGGCCGCAAGGTGTCGAGATCGAGCATCAGAATGCGCATGGCCCATTGTTCTAGCGCAAAGGGACATGGTGGACAACCCGCGGCTGCGCGTCCCCAATTTGGTCGGCAGGCTTGTCGAAGCGCGGTGCGGTTGGCTACAGTGCGCGGCCATGACAGCACAACCGGCGAGCGTCCCGCGCGAATCGAGCAACATCATCGAAGAATCAGCCGCCGAACTGCGCCGGCTCTTCCCCGCCGCGGTCACCGAAGGCCGGCTCGACTTCGACAAGCTGCGCGCCCTGCTGGGCAATGAACTCGCCGACGGCCCCGAGCGGTTCGGGCTTTCCTGGACCGGTAAATCGGACGCGATCAAGGCGATTCAGGTGCCGACCACGGCCACGTTGCTGCCGGCGCCGACCGAATCGGAGAAGTTCGACGCGACCGGCAACCTGATCATCGAGGGCGACAACCTCGAAGTGCTCAAGCTCTTGCAGGGCGGCTACAACGGCCGGGTGAAGATGATCTACATTGATCCGCCCTACAACACGGGCGGCGAGTTCATCTACCCGGACAACTACAAGGAAGGGCTCGCGGAGTACCTGAAGTTCAGCGGGCAGGTCAGCGAGGGCGGGGTCAAGCTCACCACCAACGCCGAGACCGACGGCCGGTATCACAGCAAATGGTTGACGATGATGTATCCGCGCCTGTTCCTGGCCCGCAACCTCCTGCGCGAAGACGGCGTCATCTTCGTCAGCATCGACGACCACGAAGTCCACAACCTCCGCGCCATTATGAACGAGATTTTTGGCGAGGAGAATTTTATCGAGACGTTCGTCTGGAAGAAGAGCTACGGGGGAGGAGCAAAGGAGCAGTTCGCTGTTCAACAGCACGAGTACTGCCTTCTGTACGCACGAAGCGCCGAGGTGTTGGACGAGTTCTGGCTGCCTCCTGATCCAGAAGCCGAGAAGCGCTACTACAAGTACCGAGATGAGCACTTTGAGAAGCGCGGGCCTTACCGACTGAAGCCCCTCGAAGCCACCAAGAGCATGGACGCCCGAGCCAATCTCGTTTTTCCCATCCCTACACCAGATGGCTCGATGGTGTTGCCAAGGAAGCAGTGGTGGTGGAGCAAAGAGCGAGTCGAACGGACGCTGGCCGACAACGGTCTGGTGTTCACAAAGACAGAAGCCGGATCTTCGATTTCTTACAAGCAGTACTTGATCAACGAGCATGGGGAGAAGCGGGGCATCAAGCCCTTCTCTGTGATCGACGGCATCTACACGCAGCATGGCACGGAAGACCTGCGGAAATTGTTTGATGATGAGGTCGTGGTTCAGTTCCCCAAGCCGGTACAGTTGATCCGAAAGTTCCTGCAGATTGGCAGCGATGACAATTCGATCATCCTCGATTTCTTTGCTGGCAGCGGGACGACGGCGCAAGCCGTGTTGGAGTTGAATGCGGCGGATGGCGGCAACCGCAATTTCATCTTGGT
>JBFZFE010000010.1:0-3536 GCA_041306525.1 Verrucomicrobiota bacterium
CTCATGCGGCGGGACGTTCGTGCTGGAGGCGGAGCTGGCCGCAGGCGGCGTTGATGTCGGTGCCCTTCTCGGTGCGCAACGTGCTGGGAATGCCGGCCTGGCGCAGGACGTGTTCAAACGCCTTGCAGCGGTCGCGGTCGGGGCGTCGCCAGGGCAGGTCGGCGACGGGGTTGTAGGGGATCAGGTTGACCTTGGCATGAACGCGGCGCGCGATGCCGACCAGCTTGTGGGCTTGTTCGAGCATGTCGTTGATGTTCTCGATGAGGATGTACTCGAAAGTGAGCATCTTCCCCTTGGTCTGGGAGTAGTACTCGCAGGCTTCGATCAGCTCCTTGAGTGAGAACTTGCGGGCCACCGGCATGATCTTGGCGCGGACTTCATCGGTGGCGGCATGCAGCGAAACAGCGAGCCGAATCTGGAGGGGATCCTCGGCGAGGTGGCGGATTTGCGGCGCGAGGCCGACGGTCGAGACGGTGATTTTGCGCGCGCCGATGCCGAGGGCCCAGGGCGCGTTGATGATCTGGAGGGCGCGCATCAAGTTGTCATAATTGGCGAGCGGCTCGCCCATGCCCATCACCACGATGTTGCTGACGCGCTGACCGGTCAGCTTCTGCAGGCTCCAGACCTGATCGACGATCTCGGCGGTGGTGAGGTTGCGTTTGACGCCCGCCAGGCCGCTGGCACAAAACCGGCAGCCGTACGCGCAACCGACCTGTGTCGAGACGCAGACCGTGTTGCGGTCGCTGGTGCTGGTCAGTCCGGGCGTGGCCGGGATGAGCACGGTCTCGATCAACGAATGATCCGCCAGTTGGAACAGGTACTTCTCGGTCGTGTCAGTCGCACTGCGCGTGTGGATCTTCTGGACGGCGTTGAGTTCAAACTCCGCCGCCAGTTTCTGGCGCAGTGGTGCCGGCAGGTTTGTCATCTGCTCGAAGCCGGTCGCTTGTTTCTCGTAAATCCACTGGAGAACTTGATCGAGACGGAAGGAAGGTTCGTCGAGCACCCGGAAAGTGCGCTGGAGTTCCTCGCGAAGCAGGCCTTTGATGTTGGTTCGTGCTGGCACAGCGGGCGAAGATAGCAGCGGCGAATGGCTTTTGCACGCTCCCGCTTCCTGTGAGATTGTCAGGCATGGCAATTTCTGCTCGCCACTGGCTGGCGCTGGTTGGTTTTTTGGTGCTGACGCTGGGCGTGGCTGCGCTCAGTGGCGCCGCGACTGCTGACTCGGTGCGCAGTTGGTATCCGAGCATCAACAAACCGTCTTGGACGCCGCCGTCATGGTTGTTCGGGCCGGTGTGGACGCTGCTCTATCTGATGATGGCGGTTGCCGCCTGGCTGGTCTGGCGCCAAGCGGGGTGGGGTGGCGCACTGGTGATGTTCGGTGTTCAACTGCTGCTGAATGCCCTCTGGTCGCCGCTGTTCTTCGGCTGGCAGCAGATCGGTTGGGCCTTTGTCGACATTGTCGCCCTCTGGCTGGCGATCTTGGCCACTACGATTCTCTTTTGGCAGATCGTACCGGCTGCCGGCATCCTGTTTCTCCCGTATCTGGCGTGGGTCAGCTTCGCGACGGCCCTCAACTTCGCCCTCTGGCGGCTGAATGTTTGACCGGCACGGGTTCCGGTGCTCTCGTAATCCTCATGAAAACCTGGATCACACTCACTTGTCTGCTGCTGGTTGGCAGCGCGAACGGCCTGGCCGCCTTGAAGACCCAAATTGTTGAATACCGTCACGGCGAAGTCGTGCTGGAAGGTTATCTCGCCTACGACGACGCAGTGACCGGCAGGCGGCCGGGCGTGATCGTGGTGCATGAGTGGAAGGGAGTCGGGGCACATGTGAAAGCAAGCGCCGAGAAACTGGCGAAGCTCGGTTACGTGGCGTTCGCGATTGACATGTACGGGAAGGGGATTCGGCCCAAGGACAACAAGGAAGCTGGTGCCGAAGCCGGTAAGTACAAGGGCGACCGGGCGTTGATGCGCGCCCGGGCCAAAGCCGGTCTCGATTGGCTCCGCCAACACGAACTCACCGACCCGCAGCGGATCGCGGCGATTGGTTACTGCTTTGGCGGCACCACCGTGCTGGAAATGGCGCGCAGCGGCGCCGCGCTGGCCGGCGTCGTCAGTTTTCACGGCGGACTCGACTCGCCAACCCCGGCCGATGCGCGGAACATCAAAGGCAAGGTGCTCGTGTTGCATGGCGCCGATGATCCGCTTGTGCCGGCAGCCGAGATTGCGGCGTTCCAAGATGAGATGCGCCAAGCGAAGGTGGATTGGCAGATGGTCTATTACGGCGGCGCGGTCCACAGCTTCACCAACCCCGAAGCCGGTAACGATCCTGCCAAGGGCGTGGCCTACAATGAAGCCGCTGACCGTCGTTCGTGGGCAGCGATGAAAACGTTTCTCGCCGAAGCGTGCCGGCTCAAGCAAACGGATTGAAGGTCAGCAACGACCGGTATCGCTGACCTGCTATTTCACAGCCAGTTCCGGCTCGCGGTTCTCGGCTGCCGACTCTTTCTTCAGCGTCCAGAGCGTGAGGCCGGTCAGGTCGCGTTTGGGACCACCGGTCAGGAGGCTGGCGATGTAGGCGGTCACGCAGGAGACGGCCAGCGCGATGGTGCCGTAGATGAAGAAGCTGATCGGCCATTTCATCAACTCGATGGTCCACATCGCCGCCGTGCCGGTAATGATGCCAACCCAGACGCCGAAGGTGTTGGTCCGCTTTGTCAGCAGCGCCAGCACCATGACGCAGCCGACGCCGCCGCCCATCAACATCACCACTTTGCTGACCGTGTCCCAGATCGAGGTGATCTTCCAGGTGGACATGTACCAGGCGCCCGCGGTGGCCATGACGCCGTAAAGCAACGTCACCCAGCGCGCTGCGACGAGGCGTTTGCGGTCAGGCGTGTCCTTGCCGAAATAGGCGCAGAAATCCTGGACGATGATGGTGGCGTAGGAGTTCATGCCGCTGAGCGTGCTCATCGCGGCGGCAAAGATACCGGCAATGACCAGGCCTGCCACACCGGCGGGGAGTTGTTGCATGATGAACAGCGGGAAAATGCTGTCGGTCGGCAGGTTCGGGTTCAGTTTCTCGGGATGCTGGTTGTAGAACGCGAACAACGCCGTGCCGATGCTGTAGAACAGGATTGTGCCGGGAATCGAGACCACCGCGCAGGTCACCATCGCGCGGCGGGCTGACTTGACGTCCTTGGTCGAGAATGCGCGTTGCAGGCCTTCCTGGCCGAGCTTGCCCCACATGTCGACAAACGCCCAGAGGATGAACACCCAGAACGTCGCCACGCTGAAGTCCCACGCGAAATCAAACATCCGCACCTTCTCGGCATCCATGGCAATGTTCACCGCGCCACCCAGACCGCCGTCCACGTTCATCAACACCAGCACCAAGCTCAGAATCGCCCCGCCAAACATCACGATGGTCTGGACGACATCCGTCCAGATGACGGCGCTCATGCCACCGGCCACCGTGTAAATGGTCGTGATGACGCCCATCGCCACGATGCTGACCCAGACGGGCAACCCGGTCAC
>JBFZFE010000011.1:0-3113 GCA_041306525.1 Verrucomicrobiota bacterium
GAATTCCCTCTCCGTCTGAAACCCGCCGCCGCCGAGGTAACTGGCCGCGTTGTTGATGTCGAGGATCAGCAGCGTGCCCGGATGGGCGTGGACCGCGAAGGTTGCCAGCGTTTGGGCCACGGCCTCGTTGGTCAGCGCGTACATGAGTGCAGACCCCATGCAGAGGATCGCATCGAACGTCCGCCCCAAGCGGACGCTCCGCATATCACCCAATTACCAACAGCATTGCGGCCGGACCTTCTGTGCGTAGGCAATCATGGCCGGCAACGTGTCAACGCCCCAACCCTCCGCGCCGTTTTTGACCAGCGCCGCGAGATCGCGCCCCGTCCCGCACCCGATGTCGAGGATCGAGCGGGGCGACGCCGGCAGGAAACGAGCGAACATCTGCCGACACATGGTCGGCGTTTCCTCGTTCGGTTCCGGGTACACCAGTTCGTACAGCTCTGGCTGCCGGTAAAGGAGGTTCTCCACGGTCATGCGTGGAGTAAACCTGATTTCACGACGCGTGTCAGGCTCAGGCGAGCGTGCCGGGTGCAGGCCGAATCTTTGGGCAGACGTGGAATCATTCTGCTCCGGGTAGCGTAGGCGTCTCTGCCTGCGCGGTCTCGGAACGGCACAGGCGGCCACCAGCTGCGGCCAGATCTTATCGGCGAACAACCGGTAACGGTGAGAAGGACCGAAGAGTCTGGCGGCCAGAGAACCGACGCCAAAGAACCCAAAGAGGAAGCTTTCAGAGCAGATCTGCTCGTCCGTCAGCCAATCAGGTAATCGTGTCCACTCCCTTGGCGGCGAGCAAGGCGGCGCCGATAACGACCACGCTTTGCCCAAGTTTCGGCGGCACCAGCCGGCAGTTCTTGCCAAACACGGGAAAAACCGACCGAGCAACCGTGGCCCGCAGCGGTCCCCAGAACTTCTCACCGGCAGTCGAAACCCCGCCGCCGATGATGATGACTTCGGGATTCAACAGCGCAATGGCGTTGGCGACAGCAACTCCGAGGTGCCGCGCGGCTTCGGGCACGGAGCTGACGCCGCGTTCGATCGCCAGACCGGCAGCCACCGACTCCAGCGTGCGCCAACGTCCGTGATGCCACAGCTTCGTATGACCGATCTCGGCGGCGCCATACCGGCCAGAATGGAGTTCACCGTCCAACACCAAGCCGCCACCAATGCCGGTACCGACCGTGATATAGAAAACCGTGCGCTTCCCCTTCCCGGCGCCGATCTTGGCTTCCGCGTAGGCTGCGCAATCTTGGTCATTGACCACCACGACCGGCAGTTGAAACTGCCGGCGAAACCAGCTCCGCAGCGGGAACTCATCCCAACCGGCAATCTGGTGCGATTTGATGACGCGACCACGCGCCGAATCGACCGGCCCACCGAACCCCACTCCCATGGAGCGGACCGGATACCTGGCCAGCAGTGGCGGGATGGCCGCTCTGAAATATCGCAAAATGCCTTGGGCGCCCTCTCGTCGCACAACGCGTTCGCAAACGACGGCCAGCAGCTTCCCTCGTGCGTCACAGACTCCCGCCTGAAGCTTCGTTCCGCCAATCTCAACACCGAGATGCATAAACAGCTACCGGCCAGCCCAACCTTGGGCCATCAGGTTGACGAGATGGGCGAGCGCCGACTCGTAGGAGACATGTTTGCGCTCGGCATCCATCCGCGCACGACGCTCAAGCTGCTGGGCCATCCACAGCGATTTGTCCTGCGGACAGCCCAGCCGCTCCAAGGCTTGCGCCAGTTCAACTGTCGTCACCGCGAAGCGAGAACGTTTACTTCTTCAGCGCTTCGGCGCGCGTGGTGATGGTCACTTTCATGGTGACCGGCTCGTCGGGGTTGTCGCGACCATCGCGCGGGACAGCAACAATCTTGTCGGCGACATCCATACCGGCAATGACTTCACCGAACACCGTGTAGCCGCCGTTGAGCGAGTCATTGTTCTTCACGTTGATGAAGAATTGACTGCCGCTGGAACGTCGCTCGGGGTTGACCTGATCCCCGGTGCGGGCGGTGGCAACCGTGCCGCGTTTATGATCCCGCTTGATCTCCGCCTCGGTGGTGTAGCCGGGACCACCCGTGCCGTGACGCCCACGGGCATTGGCATCCTTGCTCAACGGATCGCCTCCTTGAATCATGAAATTGGGGATCACACGATGAAAGGTTGTGCCGTTGTAAAAGCCGTCGTTGGCCAGTTTGATGAAATTCGCCGATGTCTTCGGGGCGTCTTTCTCGTAGAACTCGATCACGATTTTGCCAAATTTCGTTTCGATTACCGCCACTTTGTCCGTATCTGCTGCCATGACTGTCATTCCTTTCAGCAGCAGGAGACCCGCTGCCATTGCGCTAAGGGTTTTCTTCATCGAGTGTTCAACCTCCGTTTGTGCCCGCACTGTACCCGGCAAGTGCAGGTTTGCAAGCTTGCGGACCAGCGCGCCAGCCGCTAGTTTACCGCCCCGTGGACGAAACCAGCCCCTTGATCGACCTGACCAGCGACGCCTATCTGATGGGCGAGGCGCTGCGTCAGGCGCGCATGGCCTACGACGCGGCGGAGGTACCGGTTGGAGCGGTGATGGTACGTGCCGGCAAAGTCATCGCCCGCGCTCATAATCAGGTGGAAATCCTGCATGACGCCACGGCGCATGCGGAGATGCTGGTGATCACCCAAGCGGCGAATGCGCTGGGAGATTGGCGACTGGATGGATGCACGCTGTACGTCACCAAGGAACCTTGTCCAATGTGCGCGGGAGCCATTGTCCTTTCGCGGGTGACACGATTGGTGTTTGGAGCGCGGGACGAGAAATCGGGTGGCGCGGGCTCTGTTTTCCCCATCACCCATGCCGGGGGCCTGAATCACACGGTCAGTGTGACTGCTGGCGTCAAAGAAGCAGAGGCGCGGGAGCTGTTGCGCGGCTTCTTCCGTGAACGTCGGCAAGCCGGCTAGGCGATCAGCGCAGGCTGGGCGTCTGCTTCAATAATTCGAGCAAACGCAATGTCGTCTGACCGACAATTTCCATGCTGCGCGCGCTGATGTTCTTCATGTTGTCATTTTCCGTATGCCAGTGATCGTTCTGCCCCGGTGCGCTGCCGTAGTGAAAATCGATGATGTTCAT
>JBFZFE010000012.1:0-3125 GCA_041306525.1 Verrucomicrobiota bacterium
AGCTACTTGGTGACGGGCGACTACCTGACGGACGTGCGGGCCATTTGGCTGCGCGGCAGCGGGGCGTTCGTGCAGGTACGGTTCCCGTCGGCGCTGTTGACCAAGTACGACATCACGAGCCAAGACGGGCAGGAAGTGGCCATCGCGATCGAGATTGCGGCGCGGCTGGACATGTCGGTGTCGGGCGCGAACGTGGGAGACGCCCCGTATCGCCTAGAATTCATTGCGGCCGTCTGATATGGCGCCGCTGATTGATCTGGACGCGCTCGTCCGCGTGGATCGGCTGCCGCAGGTGCAGTTGTTCGGGCGGGCGCTCACGATTATGCCGCTGACGGGCGCCGCGGCCCATCGTATTGCGACGGTGCAAGCGGATGACGCCAACGGCGCGGGCATGCTGGCGGCGTTGCTTGACGTCATCGGGGTGCTGTTGCCGACGTTGTCGGCTGATGAACGGGCGGCGTTGTCGGTGGAGCAGATTGGGGCCATCGTGCAGCTGTCGCGCGGGCAGATTGCGGACGTTGAGGCGCAGATCGCGGAGTTGTCGGCAAAAAACTAGCGGCGACCAGCGCACACGACACGGGCGGCAAAGGCGTGTCGGTGCGGTGGTCGCTGCCAGAGTTTGTACGACGAGTGATTGTGGAAACCGCGACGGCGACCGGGCAGCCGGTGCGGGCTGTCGCGGTTGAGTCGTTTGCGCTGACGTTGTGGACGTGGGCAACGATACGGCAGATCGCACGCGAGGAGGCCGTAGAGCGCATGGGCGAGCGGACGGACTTAGCGGGGTTAGTGGCGGTGGCGTTCCATGAGCCGGCAAAATTAGCGCAGGCGGAGTTGCGCTATTTGTCGACGGCTGGACGGCTGGGGGACATGCTCGACATGACGCGCGAACGGCTGAGCGGGCTCGCTGAGCAAATGCAGGCGGCAGCGGCACGGACGACCACGGCGGCAACGCCAAGCGAGGGGTAGCGCATGGATGTGATGGCGCTGGTAATGCGGCTGAAGGAAGAAGGCGCGGCGCAGGTGCGCGCGGCGTTGACGTCGATGCGCGCCGGGCTCAAGCGAACGGAAAAGGACGCTAAGCAGCTCACCAACGCGATGGACGGGCTGTCACAGCACGCGCGGACGCTCGCCGGCAGCTTGGCGGCCGTAGCTGGCGGCGCGGCGACCCTGCGCGCGATTGATACCTACGCGATGATGAACAACCAGCTGAAGCTGGCGACGACATCAACGGAAGGGTTCGTTAAAGCGCAGGCCGACGTGATCCGGATTGCGCAGGCCACCAACCAGCCGGTGGAAGCCGTCGCGCAGCTCTACGGGCGCGTATCTCGAGCGGCGGCGGCGCTGGGGTTGAGTCAAGAGCAGGTGGCCAAGCTGACGGAAACCGTTGGGCAGGCCCTAATCGTATCTGGTGCGGACGCGGGCGCGGCCGCTGGCGCGCTCACGCAGCTCGGCCAAGCGCTTGCGGCCGGCGTGGTGCGGGCGGAAGAGTTTAACAGCATCATGGACGGCGCCCCGGCGTTAATTCAGGGCGTGGAGAAGTCGCTCGGGCTGTTGCCTGGCGCTCTGCGAAAGATGTCCATCGAGGGCAAACTGTCGTCACAGGTGTTTGGCCAAGCCATCCTGAACGCCACCACCATTTCGGAACAGTTTGGGCAAATGGTGCCGACGCTGTCGCAGCAAATGGTGGGGCTGCGCAACCAGTTCGTGTTGATGGCTGGCCGCATCGCGGAAACGACGGGCGCCACGACGAAGCTGGGCGAAGCCATACAGGCGGTAAAGCAAAATCTTGCCAGCCTGATTGCTATCGTGGCGTCGGCCGTCACGGCGTTTGTGGTGTACCGTGGCGCGCTGCTGGGGGCGGCGGTGGCTAGCGCGGTGCTAACGTCGGCGCAAACCGTGGCGGCGTTTCTGTCGCTGGCACGGGCCGTGCGCTCGGTGGCTGATGCAGGGGCGTTGCTGAACGCGGCGGGCGGCGGGTGGCTGAAGCTGGCCGGTGTGATTGCCGGCGCGGCGGCGAGCGCGGGCGTGTACCTTGCGACGCAGCGGGCGTTAAGTAAAGCGCTAAACGAAACCACGGCGGCCACCACCGAGCAAACAACCGCCACGACACAACAATCGCTAGCCATTAAAGCGGCGGCCGTTGACAACATCGGGCTGCTTGTCGAATTGGCCAGCGTCACGGCGTTGACGGGGGCACAAACGGACACGTTGCGGGGCGCCGAGGCGCAGTTGGTGACGCAGTTGTCTGCCGGCAATATCGGGCTCGAGCAGCGCGTCAAGCTGAGCAAGCAGCTGGCGGCGGTGCAGTCCGCGGTGGGCGATCAGCTCGCGCTCGGACTGGGCGGCGGGCCGACGACATTCAGGGGCGTGACGAGTTCGCCGATGAACAGGCCGGCGATGGTGGGCGCGATTAACCCAGCGGTCGTTGGGCAAGTGCGTGCGACAACGGACAAGATGGGGCGCGTGCTAGACGACGCGGTTACGGCCACGATGAAAACGATCCAAGAATCTATGGCCGGCAAGATTGCGGGCACGTTTGCCGATGCGATAGCGGCAGGCATGCAAGCGGCGGTGGCGACGCGCAGTATCGGCGAAGGATTCCGCGCGTTTACCGCCGTGCTGTTGTCTGGCATCGGCGATATGTTGGTGAAGTTTGGCACGCAAGCGTTGCTAATGTCCAAGCTGATGGCGTCGTTCTACGCAAAGCTGCCAACCAACCCAGCCGCGGCGGCTGGCATTGCGTTGGCGATGATCGCCGTGGGGGGCGCTTTGAAGGGCGCCGCTACGTTGGCGTCCGGCGGCGGCGGTGGTGGTGGTAGTGTATCTGCCTCAATCGGCGCGTTTGGTGGCGGCACGGGCGGCGGTACGGCGCGGCTTCCTGGGCTCACGTTTGGGCCGACGTCATCAGCCACGGCGGGCAGCCTGACGACGGCGGCGCCGGTAAACGTCACCATCATCGGGCCCAACGATCCGAGCGCGCAGCGGCAGATGCAGGAGCTGATCGCAAACGCACAGCGGCGGGGGAACGTGTAATGGCGTCGGTGACGTTTACAGACGGGACGGGCACGGCCACGCTCGACAACGGCACCACGGCCATTGCCGCCGGTGTCGGCTCGCGCTTTGCG
>JBFZFE010000013.1:0-2659 GCA_041306525.1 Verrucomicrobiota bacterium
GGTTCTTCCAAAACCGTGCCGCCCAAGGTTTTTCCTTTCAGTTCGTCCAGGCTTTTGTACTTATCCTTCTGGGCCATGACCCGGTAACGCTCAGTGGTACTGCCTTTGATCATGGGTTGGACCACCGGTACCAGGTTGTGACTGGTGCGCAGCTCCAGATAAAGGCCCAAGGAGGTGATGGCGAACTTGGGTTTTTTCTGGGTGATATACTTCCTGCATTCATCCAATTTGGTAGTGAACAGGCTGTTGAAGCTGTTCGCCTGCCACTCCCCGACGCGCTCCACCACCCGCAGCATGGAGCTCATCGCCGCGTTGGCGTCCTTGGCATTGACCGAACCGCCGGGATAGCACACCACGATCATTTCGGGATTGGGCGCGGCGATTGCGGTGAAGGGAGCCAATAGGCTGGCAATAAGTATAAGGTCAATTTTTCGCATTAGGGTTTTCTCTTGTAATCAAATAATTGTCCAATGGCCGGAGCCACGACGAGGGTTGCAATCAGGCAGCACACCAGTCCGAGGGTGATGCTCATGCCCAGCGATGACACGCCCCGGTAGCTGGCCAGGGTGATGGCGCCCAAGCCGGCCAATGTGGTGCCGGCGGCCAATCCGATTGTCTTTCCGACAGCCAGGCTGACTTGCAAGGGCGTTTGGCCTTTCAATTCACACCAGCGATAGCTGAACCACACACCGTAATCCACCGCCAAGGCAATCACCAGCGGCAAGGCGACGATGTTGGCGAAATTGTAGCGAACATCGCCCAAGGTCATTAGCCCCAGCATCCAGCCGCCGCCGATGAGCAAGGGAAGCGCCGCCAGCGTGAAGCCGCGCACGCTGCGCGTCACCGCCATGACCCAGAGCAGGCAAAGCGTCAGAGCCAATTGCGTGCCGTGAGTGAAACCGTCCACCACGGCCTTAGAAAATACCTGATGCGTGGTCGGAAAGCCGGTCGCTTCCGGCGAGACGCTATACACATCGGTTATCAGTGCGTCGAGGTTGTGGGGATCATAGACGGATTTAGCCGGGAAGGCGTAGACCGCGATGCTGTCGTCAGCGCCAAAGAAGCGGTCGTGCAGGGTAGGCGGCAATTGCTCCGGGGTAAGCGGTTGGGCCTGCCGCCAGGCGCCGATGATGTTGAGACCGGCATCCGCTCCAGATAGCAAAGCGCGCAAGAAACTCTCGCTACGCACCCGTCCCTGTTCGCCGTCTGCGGCGAGTTTGGCGGAGATGTCCGAGAGGTGTCCCCGGACTTTTTCCAAACGCTCGACCAGTTTGTCATGACCGGCGGAGAAAGCCTGCTCCTCCGCTTCATCGATGATGATGGTGGCGTTTTCCAGGACTTCTCGCAATAACGCGAATGATTTCGGAGACAAGCCCGCAAGAGAAAGTTCGGCGACCTGTTTGGCGTAATCTGCTTTGGCGAACGATTCGCTGATGCCCACGGCTTTGTGGAGGCGTTCGCTGGCGTCCTCGGGAAACAGGTTGGTCAGTGATTGTGCCTGGGCAATGGTGTTGAGTTTACCCGCCTCAATGGTTATCCGCCGTGCCTCGGCCATGTCCCTGGCGGTGAATATGATGATTTCGGACTGGTAATCGCTCTCTGCCACCATGCGGCGTTGATAGTAGGCTGCCTGGGAATCTTTCGGCAACATGCCCAGCAGGTCATAGTCGAAGGGAATGTCGAGGCCCTTGACTCCGCCCAGGATTGCGCCGCCTATAGCCAGCATTACAAGAATTACCGCGATTGGTACGGGAAACCGGCCGCTTACTTTTGGCCCCTTTCCCAATTCCGTTGAATTAAGGACACTGACCCCTTCTCCCTCAGGGAGAAGGATGGGATGAGGGGATTTAAATTGGCTTTTTTCCTCATTTAGATTTCCCCTCACCCAACCCTCTCCCGCTGGAGAGGGCTTTGCACCGCTTAAGTCAATAGCATTGGCCCACGGCCCCTCTTTCAGAGAAAGAGCGGAAGCAGGCAGAGGAAGGTCTTTCAGCTTGGGCGGCAGCAAGGCGTAGAGCGCGGGCTGAACTATCCAGGTGCTGATCAGGATCATCAGCACGCCTGTTGCCGCTATCACGCCCAATTCCGCGAAACCGGGAAAATCGACCGTGGCCAAGGCGCTGAAAATCAGCAGCGAGGCACCGCCAGCGGTCAGTACCGCTATAAAGGATGAGCCGATACCGGCGCCGATGGCTTCCACCAACGGCTTGCCTGTCCGGCGCTCCTCGGCGATGCGAGAGGAAGTGAAGATGCCGTAGTCTGCCCCCAAACCGAACAGGATGGCGATAAAGGCAGCGGTAATGATGGTCAGGTGCCCGACTGTGAACAGGGCCAGGCCCAAGCTCCACAACACGCCGAGTCCCATAGGGATGAAAATCAGCGCGGCCCAGCGCATGCTGCGCACGACAAGCAGGATCAATGCAGCGACCAGTCCGGCAGAGGTGACTGTCACCATGGTCATATCTTTGCGGACATTGACGTATTCCTCATACTCAATGGCTGGTAACCCGGTCAGGCCCACGGTGGGCGGAGTGTGGCGGGCGGCTTTGGTTTGCCCAGCCAAGTCAGCAGACACCTGCTTGACTTTGTCGACGAAAGGGCCAAGGTTCTTGAAATCTTCAGAAGAACTCTTCGGGTGGACAAACACAAACAGCATCTT
>JBFZFE010000014.1:0-2590 GCA_041306525.1 Verrucomicrobiota bacterium
TACCTCGTCGGGCTCGCCGTCATGGCCTCGGGCCTGACCTCGATGGGAACACAATCCCGCGCGTTCGCCGGCTACTTTACCGGCTTGGTCGCCAACATACCGGCTCCCGTCATCATCATCAACGCCGCCTTGATCGCGTTGAAACGTCGCTTCAATGAACCGCGCGGCGCCTTCGAGGTGCCGGTGTTCGTCCCGGCCGGTGGCATCATCGTCTGCGCCGCGCTGCTGACCCGCGCTCAACCGAAATCGCTCGGCATCGCCGCCGCGCTGCTGGCCGGGATCGTCGTGCTCTACTTCGTTAGCGGGGCGAAGCGCGGCACAACAGCAGATCCATCGTGCTGAACATCTGCGGCTCCGCGCGCACGACCTCCAGCCCGATGCTGTTCAGCTTCTCGCGCAACGCCACCCGGTCGGGAAATTGCCGCAGACTCGCCGCAATGTAGGCGTGTTCGGGACGCCCGTGAACGACGATGCTGACGGCGCCGCACCAGTATTTGAGCAGCGCCAACCGGGCCGATGTCGCCAACGGGCTGACTGGCTTGGCGAAATCCAAGAATGCCGCGTAGCCGCCCGGCTTGAGCACGCGCCGAATCTCGCGCAAGGCATCATCCAATACCGGTGCGTTGCGCAATGCATAGCTGCCGGTCACGATGTCAGCCGACGCATCCGGCAGTTCCATTCGACACATGTCGCCGACCTGAAACTCGACATTGGCCAACTGCGAACGCAACCGGGCGACCTCGATCATCGGCGCCGTCAGATCAACGCCAATCACGCGTCCCTGCCGGTAACGTTCGGCCAGCGCGAAGGTCACGTCACCGGTCCCGCACGCAAGGTCAATGCAGACCGGCGACGCCAAGGCCGGTAACATCGCCACGAGCCGGCGTTTCCAGCGTCGATCCTGGCCAAGCGACATCGCGCAGGTGGCGGTGTCGTACTCGTCGGCGACACGCGTGAACAGATCGAGGTTGTGGGCGCGCTTCCGTTCTGGTGTCGCAATGTTCATGGGGCCGCGGTGCTGAAGGCGGGCGCTGGGGCGGGCACATATTGCATCAGCGCCGTCTCGATGGTCAGGCCGGGGCCAAATGCCATCGCGCAGATGCGTTCGGCTGCTGTGGACTCCTGTGCGAGGAGGCGTTGGAGCACGAACAAGACGGTGGCACTGCTCATGTTGCCGTAATCGCGCAGCACTTCACGGGAGGCGCGGAGTTGCTCGGGTCGCAGGCCCAAGGTGGTTTCAATCTTGTCGAGAATCGCCTTGCCTCCCGGGTGAATCGCCCAGCGCTCGATCCCGGGGAGGTCGCTGTCACTGCGGGCCAGCGCCTCGGTCATGATGCCGCGAATGTTGGCGGCGATGATCTGGGGCACGTAGCTGGACAACACGATATCGAACCCGTGGTCGCCAATTTCCCACGCCATGTCGCCACGTCCCGCCGGGGCCAGGGCGGTATGGAACTGTTGCAGCGCCAAGGCCGGTCGAGCGCCCGGTTGCCGGGCGCTGACAATCGCCGCGGCGGCGCCGTCGGCAAAGATGGCGTTGGCCAGCAACGTGTCGGGGTCGGGTTGCACATGCAGGTGCAGCGTGCAGAGCTCCAGACAGACGACCAGCACAACGGCCGCGGGTTGGGCCTGGCAGAATTGTTGCGCCATGCGCAAGGCCGGGAAGGCGGCGTAACAGCCCATGAACCCCAAATGATAGCGCTGCGTGGCCGGCGAGAGCCCCAGTTCCATCACGAGCTGATAATCAGGGCCCGGGTTGTAGAAACCGGTGCAGGAAGCGGTGATGACGTGCGTGATGTCGGCCGCGCCAAACCCAACCGAGTTCGCCAGCGCGCGACGGGCAACGGTGACCGCGAGTTCGTTGGCGTGGCGGATGTATTGCCGGTTGCGCTCCTGCGTGGTTGGTTCGACGCGGCGACCGTCGGGCCCGACCGGGAACAACTGCGCGGCGGCGCCGGGCATGAAGTCGGGCAGGACACTGTAACGGTGCTCGATGCCCGAGCGGCGGAAGAGTTGCCGGGCGATCCGTTTGCCGACGGGATCGGCGAGCCACTGTTCCATTTGCCCGGCAAGGTCTTCCTGCCGGTAGCGATGGGCCGGTGCCAGCGTCTCGATGTGGTGCAGGTATGCACGTTGTGTCGCCATGCCGCCCACCATCGGCGACAAGCCGGTTCTTGACAACCCTGCGCTTGGCCGCTATCTGTCTCCGCGCAATGGAAACCGCTATCAAACGCGAACAACGCACCGACCTTCGTCCCGCGACCTTTTCGGTCGCCGGTCTGGTAGTAGTAGTGCGTCAGCTCGCGCGGTAGCGGGACGAAACGAACGATTTCAACCCCTGCTGGCGCGAGCTGGCAGGGGTTCGCGTTTTCAAGGCGTCACTCCTCCCGGTCCGCGTCGCGGGACAAACCGCGAAACGAAAGGAAAAACAGAACATGAACCGCATGAACGGAGCGCAACTCACCATCGCGCTCCTCGAACGTCAGGGCATTCGCATCCTCGCCGGCATCCCCGGCGGGGCGAACCTCCCGCTTTACGACGCGCTCTCGCAGAGCACGCTCATCCAACACGTCCTCGCCCGCCACGAACA
>JBFZFE010000015.1:0-10937 GCA_041306525.1 Verrucomicrobiota bacterium
GCCGTCCACGTCGGTCGCGGCGAACGCGCGGAACCAATCGCAGTTGAACGCGTGCATCTCGCGGATGAACTTCCGCATGGCGACGGGCGGATCGGCGAGGTCCATGTACAGGTCCTCGGCGCCGCGGATGTGCTGGAGCCGTTCGAATGGATGCACCACCCATGCCGCGAGCGTGAATTTGTCCGTGGCGGCGCAGTCGCGGTTGATGGCATCGCGGTCAATGGTCAGCAGTTCGCGCGGGATATGGACGCGGGCGCGGTCGGTTTCCCAATCCCTCAGGATGGGGTCTTTGACTTCGCCGATGATGCCGTCCTGAAGGTTGAGAAACGTGCAGTTCCATGGGTCGGTGTACGCGCCGATCTTGTAGGCGTCGCCGCGCGTGGAGCAGGGGATACGCTGGTGGGGGGGGGACCCCGGTGATGTCGCAGGGAAACTCCTGCTGAATCGCGGCGAGTTCCGCGAGATACCGGCGTTGCGCGCCCGGCAAGGTCCAGAGATGACGCGGTGCGCGGGCGGGATTCTGGAAATTGAGCGTCTGGAAGACGAGTTCGCGGGAAGTCGCGCTCACTTCTTGGTTCCGGCCGTCTTGGCGATGGCGGCGATGTCGAGTTGGCGGATGTAACGGATGAGGTTTTGCCAGATGGCGTGGAAGCCGTAGCCGCCTTCGACCATTTCCTTGATGGCGTCCTCTTTGCTCCAGCCTTGCACGGCGACGCGGTAGA
Organism: Verrucomicrobiota bacterium; assembly: GCA_041306525.1. Taxonomy (GTDB): domain Bacteria; phylum Verrucomicrobiota; class Verrucomicrobiia; order Palsa-1439; family Palsa-1439; genus JBFZFE01. The sequence continues at coordinate 723 of JBFZFE010000015.1, forward strand.
TGGCGCACATCGTGCCGGTCCGGTCCGCGCCGTGTTGGCAATGGACGAACACGGGCGTGTGGTTTGTGTCGGAGACAATCTTCAGGAAACGGGCGATCTCCTCGTCCTCAGCATTCCAGGCCTTGAACCAGATGTGTTCGCGTCGCAACTGTGTGTCTCCCATCTCATCGCGGTCGGAGTGAAACGAGCGCAGGTTGATGACGGTCTTGATGCCCATCGCCTTGAGCTGGCGGAAACCTTCCTTGTCCGGCTGCGCGCCGCGGTAAAGCGAGTCGCTGACTTTGTGCAGGTTCGGCAGCCCGGTCTTCTCAATCGCCGTGGCCCACGTGACTGGCCGGTTGGTCGTCTGCGCGAGGCAGGCCGGTGCCAGCAGGATCAACAGCAGCAGGAGTTTCATCTCAGGAATTCAACCAAATCGACGCAGATGTGATGTGGCCGGTAGGCGAAGCGGCGCAGGTCGGCTGTCGTGGTGACGCCGGTCATCATCAACACCGTCTCAATGCCGGACTCGATGCCGGCAATGATGTCGGTGTCCATCCGGTCGCCGATGATGGCGGTCTCTTCGCGGCGGCAACCGAGGCGTTGCAGGCCGTGGCGCATGATCAGCGGGTTGGGTTTGCCGACGTAGTAAGCAGTGGCGCCCGTACAAAGCTCGATGGGCGCAATCAACGCTTTCGTGGCCGGCACGATCCCGCCTTCGACGGGGCCGGTCACGTCGGGGTTTGTGCCAATAAGCTTGGCGCCCTTGAGCACAAGCGCGATGGCCTTGGTGATGCGTTCGTAGTTGTAGCTGTGCGTCTCGCCGACCACGACGTAATCGGGGTTCACGTCGTTCATCGACAATCCCGCTTGGTACAAAGCATTGGTCAGTCCGGCATCACCAATCACGAACGCGCTGCCGTCTGGCTTCTGCGTGGCGAGGAAAGCAGCGGTGGCCAGCGCGCTGGTGTAGAAATGTTCCTCGGCGACGGGGATGCCCAGGCGCGCGAGTTTCAGGTGCAGTTCGCGCGGGGTGCGTTCGCTGCTGTTGGTCAGGAACAGGAATTTCTTCTGCTCGGTCTGCAGCCACTTCACGAATGCCGGTGCGCCCGGCAAGAGCTGGTTGCCGTGATAAATCACCCCATCCATGTCGATGATGAACCCGGCCTTGCTGCGGATGTGGGCCAGTTCATTCATGAGGCAGGGGCGGCTGCTCGCTAGCTGCGGATGCGGGCTTGGAATTCCTGCAGGGAATGGACCTTCAGGCCGCGTTCCCGCAACGTCTTGATCCCCATCACCGCCGCCTTGGCGCTGGCCAGCGTCGTCATGATCGAGATCCGTCGCAACACCGCCGCGGTGCGGATCTTGACCTCATCGGCGCGCGGCGTCTTGCCGGCGGGCGTGTTGATGACCAACTGGATCTCGCCGTTCTTGATCAGGTCCAGCACGTTGGGACGGCCTTCCTGAACCTTGAACAGCCGCTGCACCGGCAAGCCTTCCTTCTCCAGCAGGGCCGCCGTGCCGTCGGTGGCGCACAACTCAAATCCCAGCGCCGCGAGGTCCTTGCCGATCTTGGCGACCTGCGCCTTGTCGGAATCGCGCACACTCAGGAACACCTTGCCGGCCGTGGGCAACGCGGGTTGCGCCGCCATCTGTGACTTGGCGTAGGCCATGCCCCAATCGCGGCCGATTCCCATCACTTCGCCCGTCGAACGCATCTCGGGGCCAAGCAGAATGTCCTGACCCGGGAACTTGCTGAACGGGAACACCGATTCCTTCACGCAGAAATATTTCGGCCAGACTTCCGCCGTGAACCCGAGTTCCGGCAGCGTTTTGCCGGTCATCACTTTTGCCGCCAGCTTGGCCAGCGGACGACCAATGGCTTTGCTCACAAACGGCACCGTGCGCGACGCCCGCGGGTTGACTTCCAGCACCCAGACGTCGTTGCCTTTGACGGCGAACTGCACGTTCATCAACCCGGCCACCTTGAGTTCCCGGGCCATCGCGTGCGTGTACTGCCGCATCGTTTCGAGCACGCCTTTGCTCAATGTGTGCGGCGGCAACACCATCGCCGCGTCGCCACTGTGGCAGCCGGCAAACTCGATGTGCTCCAGAAAACCACCAATCACCACCGTGTCGCCGCCGACGCCGATGTCGGCAATGCAATCCACGTCCACCTCGGTCGCTTCCTCCAGGAACTTGTCCACCAAGACCGGCCGCTCCGGGGACGCCTCGACCGCGTGGCGCATGTAGTAACGGAGTTCCTCGTCGGCATAAACAATCTGCATCGCGCGTCCGCCCAGCACGAACGACGGCCGGACCAACACCGGGTAACCGACCTTCTTGGCCGCCGCGAGCGCCTCTTCCTCATTGGTCGCCAGCCCGTTGGGCGGCTGCGGGATATTGAGCTTGTCCAGCATCGCTGCGAACAGTTTGCGGTCCTCGGCGATTTCAATGCTCTGCGGCGAGGTGCCGATGATGTTCACGCCGTTCTTCTGCAACCCGAGCGCGAGGTTCAGCGGCGTCTGGCCGCCAAACTGCGCAATCGCGCCCCAGCATTGCTCGCGCTCGTAGATGTGGAGCACGTCCTCCAGCGTCAACGGCTCGAAGTACAGTTTGTCGGAGGTGTCGTAATCGGTCGAGACCGTCTCGGGGTTGGAGTTGACCATGATGGTCTCCAGGCCGAGTTCCTTCAACGCGAACGCCGCATGCACGCAGCAGTAATCAAACTCGATCCCCTGGCCGATCCGGTTGGGACCGCCGCCCAAAATCATCACCTTGCGCGTGTCGGTCTTTCGCACCTCATCGTCGCCGGTATCGTAAGTCGAATAGAAGTAGGGCGTGTAGGCCTCAAACTCCGCCGCGCAGGTGTCCACCAGCCGGTAACTCGGCACAATCCCGTGCTGTTTGCGCAATGCCCGCACTTGGTCCTCGGTCGCCCCGACCAGTGCCGCGATCTGGCGATCGGAAAACCCCATGGATTTGGCGGCGGCGAGTAGTGATTTGCTCTGGGAAATCATAAAGCGCGCGGAGCATACGGATACCCCGCAACCCGGTCAAGCGCAGAGGGCGTCAGCCGGGGTGTTGCAGGAGCGGTGGCAACAAAACAGGCGCACCCGGTAAGGTGCGCCTGTTTGTGAATTTTCGGGTGAGCAGCGTTACTTCGACAGCAGGCCGCCAATGGCCTTGGTTGCTGAGTCGCCCACTTTTTCGGTGGCAGCCTTGGTGGCGGCGTCGGCCATCATCTGTTTGATCTTCACGGTTGCCGTGTCAATCAACTGCTTGGCCTCAGGATTGGCCTGCACGGCAACGGCGCGTTGCTGCAACAAGGCGAGCGCTTCCTGGTACTTGCTTTCCTTGGCCAGCGCGTACGCCTTCTCGATGTCGGCCTTGGTGGCGCTGAGCAAGCCGTCCTCCTGAACCGGTGCCGAAGGCGCGACCTGCGAACTTGTCGGCGGGACAGCCGGTGGCGTTGGCAGCGAGGTCGGGGCAGGGGACGGTTGCGCCTGCGGTGGAGCCGGGGGGGCTGGCTGTTCGGTTTTGCCACAGCCGGTCAGCAAAACGCTGCCGGACAGGGCGATGGCGGTGAGGACGACGATGTGTTGTCTGGTCATGGTGGAATCTCCCTTTGTTGGGTTTCTCTTACCACCAAACCGCACGGTGCGCAAATCAGCGGACGAGCGCTTGCAGGCTGCCGGCCTTGACCAACGCGTCTTCCATCTCGACGATCTCGGCGATGTTCTGGAGGAACCAGCGGTCGATCTTCGAGAGGCGGTGGATCTCTTCCACGCTGAAGCCGGCCCGCAGGGCGTGCCGGATATAGAAGATGCGTTCGGCGCAGGGGGTGATGAGTTTGCGTTCGATTTCGCTGCGTTCCCGCAGTTCGCGACCACCGCCCCATTTGCCGCCGCCCAAGCCGTACGCGCCGATTTCGAGGCCGCGCAACGCTTTTTGGAGGCTTTCCTTGAACGTGCGCCCGATGGCCATCACTTCGCCGACACTTTTCATCTGCGTCGTCAGTGTCGGGTCAGCTTGCGGGAATTTCTCGAAGGCGAAGCGGGGAATTTTGACGACGACGTAATCGATGGTCGGCTCGAAGCTGGCTGGCGTTTCCTTGGTGATGTCGTTGGGAATCTCGTCGAGCGTGTAACCGACCGCGAGCTTGGCGGCGAACTTGGCGATGGGGAAGCCGGTGGCCTTGGAGGCCAGGGCGCTGCTGCGGCTGACGCGCGGGTTCATCTCGATGACGCAGAGGCGGCCATTGTCGGGGTTGACGGCGAACTGGATGTTGGAGCCGCCGGTTTCGACGCCGATCTCGCGGATGCAGGCGAAACTGGCATCCCGCATGATCTGCCATTCCTTGTCGGTCAGGGTCTGAATTGGTGCGACCGTGATCGAGTCGCCGGTATGCACGCCCATCGGATCGAGGTTTTCGATGGAACAGACGATGACGCAATTATCGTTCCTGTCGCGCATCACCTCGGTCTCGAATTCCTTCCAGCCGATGAGCGATTCCTCGACCAGGATTTCGCTGACCGGGGAGGCGTCGATCCCCGCTTGGGCCATCGTCTCGAACTCTTCCCGGTTGTACGCGATCCCGCCGCCGGTCCCGCCGAGGGTGTAGGCGGGGCGGATGATGACGGGAAAACGGCCGATTTTCTTCGTGATCTCGCGTGCTTCGTCCAGCGTGTGCGCCACGCCGCTGACCGGCACGTCGAGCCCGATCTTTACCATCGCTTCCTTGAACTTCAGCCGGTCCTCGCCCTTCTCGATGGCGTCGGCCTTGGCGCCAATCATCTCAACGCCGTGTTTCTGCAGGACGCCGCTGCGCCAGAGCGCCATTGCGGTGTTCAACCCGGTCTGCCCGCCGAGAGTGGGCAGGACGGCATCGGGTTTTTCCTTTTCGATGATCTTCTCGACCGCCGCGGGCGTGATCGGCTCGATGTAGGTTGCGTCGGCAAACTCCGGGTCGGTCATGATCGTGGCCGGGTTGGAGTTCACCAGCACGACCTTGTAACCTTCCTCCCGCAACGCTTTGCAGGCTTGGGTGCCGGAGTAATCAAACTCGCAGGCTTGGCCGATGACGATCGGGCCGGAGCCGATGATGAGGATCTTCTTGATGTCTGTTCGCTTGGGCATAACGCGAGTGAACTTGTAGCCGCTCAATGCGCGGTTGGCACGAATTTTTTTGCGGGGCCCTTGGAAACGAAATCACCAGGCGCGGTTCGCAGGCGATGGGCGACTCGCCGTGTGTGACAAGTTGTCAGCGCTGCACTGACAATTGTCAGATTGTCGGCTCGTGTGCTGGCGGCATCGGGGTGGGGGATAAAACGTAAGCGTTTCGGCGTGAGTTGTTTGTGCAATTGCCTGCCGGGATGGCAAGGGCGCTGCTAAGGGAGGATGCGGGCAATGAAAGGCATCCCGCTGACAATGCAGTTTCGTTCACACGCCACCGTGCGCGGTGGGTGTGGTCTTGTCGCGGGCCGAACGAACGACTTCGCGGTCGGGTTCTCACGCCAGCCGTTGCCCAATGGCAGACGCTTCGCCAGTCGTACCCTCACGGGTGTCGCCGGCATTTCGGCCACCGATGCCAACACCTGTTGGGAGCTTGCACTTGTCACACTGCGACCCGAGACAGGCAGGTTCCCTTTGGCGAAGAAACCCCCGACCGCGACTCTTTCTGTGGTGAACATTTCCATCGCCGTTGGGACCAGTGTTGGGCCTAAACAAATCGCAAACGGGGTGAAACAACAACTGTCTGGCATTCGGTCCCGCGGCGGCGGAATCAGGACTCGACGAGGGGATGCATGACCAACCTCACCTCAGTCGAGCACATCGTTGTGGGCAGCGATGCCGGTAAGGTATCGGTTGGCCAGGTTCTGGTTTACGAGCTGCGCGTGCGCGACGCGATGAGCGCCCCGCCGATCACGGCGAACAAAGAAGCGCGGCTGCGCGACATCCAGCTGTTGATGCGCAACCACAAATTCTCCGGCGTGCCAATCACCGAGGACAGCCAACTGCTGGGCCTGATCACCATCGAGGACATCGTCCGCGCGCTGGACCAAGGCCACATCAGCGACACGGCCGGGCAATGGATGGCGCGCAACGTGGTCACGTTGCGGGATCACTTCTCGCTGGTTCGTGCCGTCGCGGAGTTTGAACTGCATGGGTTCGGGCGCTTTCCGGTTTTGGACACCGCCGGCAAGATGGTCGGCGTCATTACGCGCGGCGACGTGACCCGTTGCCTGATGCGGCACTTGGAGCGGCGGGCCGACGAGGCGATTGCCCGCGAGGCGCAGTTGCTGGCGCAACAGAAATCGGACGGCACCGACCGGCCGGTCGTGTTGCGGGCGCACGTGAAGTCGGGCGACTTCGACAACGCCGGCAAGGTCTCGCAGCGGCTGCGCCAGATCCTGCGTTCCCGCGGGATCGAGCCCGATGCGCGGCGGCGGGCTGCCATCGTCATCTACGAAGCCGAAACCAACATCATCATTCACAGCCTCGGCGGCGACATCACCGTCACGATCCTGCCGGACAAGGTGAAGATTGAAGCCGAGGACCAGGGGCCCGGCATTGAGAACATTGACATGGCGATGCAGGAGGGATGGTCCACGGCGGGACGCGTTCCGCGCGAGCTGGGGTTTGGCGCCGGCATGGGCCTGCCGAACATCAAGCGTTGCGTGGACAAGCTCGACATCAAGTCGGAGAGCTGCGGCACCCGGCTCAATGCCGAGATCGCGTTGAAGAAAGCAGGCGAGGAGTAACATGAAGGCCATCACGCTGGAAGAAGTCGCCAAAGTCGTGGATGCCGAGGTCTTGACCGCGCACAACGGGACCCAGGTCGGTCTCTGTTACCAAAGTGACCTGCTCAGCGATGTGCTGGCCCACGCCAAGCCAAACGCGTTGTGGTTGACGGTCCAGATCCACCGCAACGTCGTCAGCGTGGCGTCCATGAAGGACATCTCCGCGATCTTGATCACGGGTGGACGCCGGCCTGCGCCGGCGATCATCGCCGAGGCGGAGGAGGAAGGCGTGGCGATGTTGTGCACGCCGTTGTCCAATTACGAAGCGGCCGGCCGTCTCTGGGCGGCTGGTTTAACTGCCTGAAGAGGATATGACCATGAGCGAAACCCAAACGAACAACCCCCACGCGACCGCGCCCTTGCTGCCGCATCACCCGAGCGGCGACCAGCGGTTTTCGGCGCTGGACCAGACCATTGAATTCTACAAACGCGAGCCCACCGCGCTGATCCAGATCCTGCACGCGGCGCAAAACACCTTCGGCTACCTCGCCGCGGATGTGTTGCGTTATGTGGCGGGCGCGATGCGGATGCCGTTGGCCCAGGTCTACGGCGTCGCGACGTTCTACAACTTTTTCTCGATCGTGCCGCGCGGCAAACACCAGATCCTGGTCTGCCGGGGCACGACCTGTCACGTCCGCGGCGCCCAACAGACCATGGATCGCCTCGGCCAGGTGCTCGGCGTCAACGAAGGGGAAACGACCAAGGACGGCATCTTCAGCCTGCACAGCGCCCGCTGCATCGGCGCCTGCGCGCTGGCCCCGGCCATCACCATTGGCGATGACGTCTACGGCATGATCACGCCCGACAAGGTCCAGAAGTTCTGCACCAAGGACCTCAAGAAATACAGTTGAGGGAAATTTCGAAATACGAATGTCGAAATTCGAAGGAATCGGAAATGACCGAAATGGAAAATCAAGGAAACAAGACGGCGACGGCGATGGTGATTGCCGATTGCCGATTCGTGTTTCCTGCGGATTTCGGATTGCGGATTTCAGATTTGGCGACGTCATGATGGAAGACCTCTCCATGCACGTGCTGGACATTGCGATGAACTCGCTGACCGCGGGCGCGCGTCATGTCCAGGTGGCGCTCTTCGAGAGCGAGAAACGTGACTGGCTGGTGCTGCGGGTGCAGGACGACGGCCACGGCATGGACGAGAAGACGTTGAACATGGTGCTCAACCGGCCGAGCACCACCAAGAAAAGCCGCAAGAAAAACATTGGCCTCGGATTGGCGCTGCTGCGTCAGGCCAGTGAAATGAGCGAAGGGCATTTTCACGTGCGTTCCGCGCCCGGCAAGGGCACGCGCATCACCGCATCGATGCGCTACAGCCACGTGGACCGGCCGCCGCTCGGCGATCTCAACGCCACCATCCTGGCCTTGAGCACGGCCAACCCGGAGACGGAAGTCCAGCTCTACTACCACTCCGATGAAGGGAAGTTTCAGTTCAGCTCAAAGGAGCTCAACGCGGAAGGAAACAGCAAACATGAACCTCGAAGAACTCAAAAAGCTTAAAGAAAAAGCCCAACGCCACGTCGCCCTGCGCGAAGGCGGCAAGAAATACCGCGTCGTCGTCAGCATGGGTACCAGCGGCATCGCCGCCGGCGCCCGTGACGTCATGACCACGATGCTCGACGAAATCGAGAAGCGCGGCATCGACGATGTCGAAGTCACCATCACCGGCGAGATCGGGTTGGTGGACGCCGAGCCCGTCGTGCGCATTGAGGAAGCGGGTGGCGAAAAGACCACCTACGCCAACGTCAATGCCGACGGCGCGCGCAAGATCGTTTCGCAGCATCTCGAAACCGGCAAAAAGGTCGAAGCCCTGGCCGTCGGCAAGATCAAGGAAGCCTGAGCCGTCGTCGCCGGTAAGTTTGGCGCGCGGCGTGGCCACAGGCCCGCCGCCGCCGGTGCCGGCCGGGGGACGAACAAGGAACAGTCATCATGAAAAGAGCCCACATTTTGGTTTGCACGGGGACTGGTTGCACCAGCGCCGGCAGCCTCCAGACACGCGATGCGTTGCTGGCCGAGCTGGAAAAGGCCGGTCTGCGCAACGAGATCGACGTCGTCGAGACCGGCTGCATGGGTCGTTGCGATCTCGGTCCGGTTTCGTTGGTTCATCCCGACGGCACCTTTTACAAGAACGTCAAAGGCAGCGACGCGCCCAAGCTCGTGCAGGAGCACTTCGTCAAGGGTCGCCGTTGCCAGGAACTGCTGCCGCAGGACCCGATCACCAAGTCCGTCATCGCCACGCAGGCGGACTTCACCTTTTTCAACCGCCAAGCGCGCGTGGTGCGCAATCATTGCGGGTTGATTGACCCCGAAAACATCGAGGAATACATCGGCCGCGACGGGTACGGCGCGCTCGCCAAGGTGTTGACCACGATGAAGCCCGCCGACGTGATCAACGAGATCAAGACCAGCGGCATTCGTGGGCGCGGCGGCGCCGGGTTCCCCACCGGCATGAAGTGGGAAATCATGGCCAAGGTGCCGGACAATCCCAAGTACATCGTCTGCAACGCCGACGAAGGTGACCCGGGCGCGTTCATGAACCGCTCGGTGCTCGAAGGCGACCCGCACAGCGTCATCGAAGGCATGGCCATCGGCGCGTACGGGATGGGCTCGAACCGCGGCTTCATCTACATCCGCGCGGAATACGGGCTCGCCGTCAAACGCCTGCACATCGCCCTCGAACAGGCCTACAAACTCGGTCTGCTCGGCCAGAACCTGTTTGGCACCGGCTTTGATTTCGACCTCGAAGTCCGCATCGGCGCGGGCGCGTTTGTGTGCGGCGAAGAAACCGCGTTGATGCGCTCCATCGAAGGTCGTCGCGGCCAGCCGCAACCGCGGCCGCCGTTCCCGGCCCAGCGCGGATTGTGGGGCAAGCCGACCACGATCAACAACGTCGAGACCTGGGCCACGATCCCGATCATCATCCAGAAGGGCGCCGCGTGGTATAGCGCCATCGGCACCGAGAAGACCAAGGGCACGAAGGTGTTCTGTCTGGCCGGCAAGATCAACAATACCGGCGTGGCGGAAATGCCCTTCGGCACGACCTTGCGCGAGATGATCTTCGAAGTCGGCGGCGGCATCCCCAACGGCAAGAAGTTCAAGGCCGTGCAGACGGGCGGCCCGTCCGGCGGCGTGATTCCCGAGGCGCATCTCGATGCGACCGTCGAATACGAGTCGCTCCAGAAGCTCGGCTCGATCATGGGCTCGGGCGGTCTGGTCGTCATGGACGAAGACTCCTGCATGGTGGATGTCGCGCGGTTCTTCATGGAATTCTGCTGTGACGAAAGCTGCGGCAAATGCCCGCCCTGCCGGGTGGGCACGCGCCAGATGCTCAACATCCTCGACCGCATTTGCGCGGGTGAAGGCGACGAGGAAGACTTGGCCAAGCTCGAACAGTTGGCCGTCACGGTCAAGGACGCCA
>JBFZFE010000016.1:0-2605 GCA_041306525.1 Verrucomicrobiota bacterium
CCGCCGTTCTGGGCGATGACCTCATTGGCGGCCTTGACGAGCCGGTCGCGGACTTTCTGTGCGTTGGCCACCGGGCTGCCGTAGGGCAGCACGGCGGCGACCACCGCGCGATCCGACTCGATGCGCGGCTGCAGGATCATGCCGATCCGTCCGCTCTGGATGTAGCCGATGATGGCAATGAAAACCGCCAGCGCAATGGCGACGGTGACGTAGCGATGGTGCAGGCAGCGTTTGAGAAACGGGATGTACACGTTCTCGACAAACCTGAAGAAGAGACGCGTAAACGCCTGTTGCCAGCGATGCAGCTGGGCGGAGAACCGCGAGTGCGGCTTGCTCTTGGTGTGCGCCAGGTGCGACGGCAGGATGAAGATCGCCTCGAACCACGAGACAACGAAGGTGGTGATGACGACCAGCGGGATGACCTTCCACACCTTCCCAATCATCCCGGGAATGAAGTAGAGCGGCACAAAGGCCACGATGTTGGTCAGGATGCTGTAGGCAATCGGCACGCCAACGCCGCGCACGCCCTGGATGGCGGCTTGAATGGGCGGCACGCCTTGCTGGCGCAGTTCATAAATGTTTTCGCCCGCCACGATGGCGTCGTCCACGACAATGCCCAGGGCAATGATGAAGGCGAACATCGAGATCATGTTGATCGTCACCCCCATCCCCGGCAGGAACAGCATCGCGCCGAGGAACGAGGTCGGAATGCCCATCATGACCCAGAACGCCAGCTTGAATTCGAGGAACAACCCCAGCAACAACATCACCAGGACCAAGCCGAAGAACGCGTTTTTCATCAGCAACTCCAACCGTTGCCGGTAGATGTCGGAGGAATCGCGGCTGATGATCCACTGCACGCCTGGCGGCAGGTCACTCGCGATCGCGGGCATCGCCGCGCGGACCGCATCGGACACGCCAATCGGCGTCTGGTCCCCGACCCGGTAAACCTCGATCCCGATGGCCGTCTGGCCGTTGTAGGAGGCAAAACGATCCACGTCCTGAAACGCCTCGCGCACCTCGGCGATGTCGCCCAAATACAACACTGCGCCGCCCGGGGTGGTGACAACCGGCAACCGCGCAAACTCGCGCGCCCAATCCCGTCGTTCCTTGAACCGCACCAACACTTCACCGCCGCGGGTCTCAACACTGCCGCCGGGCACCTCGATGGCCGTGGTCCGAATCCTTTGGGCAATCTGTTCGAGCGTCAGGCCGTACGCGCGCAAGCTGGCGGGCGGAACCTCGACGTGCACCTCGTACTCGCGGGCTCCGACCAGGTCCACCTGGGTGACCCCTTCGCTCTGCAAGAGTCGGTCGCGCACTTCCTCGGCCAGGTTGCGCAGGGCCCACTCACTGGCCTCGCCGTAGAGTTGGAGCGTCAACACCTCGCGCCGGCGCACCTCCAAGGTGACCTGCGGTTCCTCGGCATCGTCCGGGAAGGTCGTGATCCGGTCCACCTCCTGTTTGATGTCCTGGTAAACCTTCTGTTGGTCGGCATCCGCGAGCAGTTCGACGCTGACCACCGCGGTGCCTTCATTGGCGGAGGCGGTGACCTCTTTCACGCCTTCGATGCCGCGCACGGCTTCCTCGACGGCCAGCACGATCCCCTGCTCCACTTCCTCGGGACTCGCGCCCGGGTAAGCCACAGTGATCCGCACCATGTCGAGGTCGAACTCCGGGAACACCTCTTTCTTGATCCGCGTGGACATGAACAGTCCCCCGATGATCAGGAACAACATGATCAGGTTGGGCGTCACCCGGTTGTTCACCATCCACGCGATGGCACCGGGTGTTTCGCGGGATGTTCCCGTGCTCATTTGCCTTTCTTCCCGTCCTTGACGGCGTCCTCGCGGGTGCGCAACGGCATCCCGGCCACGGGCGACGCCAAGTCCGTCGTCACCAGCCACTCACCCGTCTTCAAGCTGTCGCGGATGAACAGGCGTTCGCGACCGCGGAACACGATCTGCACGGGCCGGATCTCCAGTTTCTTCTCGGGCGTCATCACCCAGACGCTGTTGCCCTCGCGGACCAAGGTCCGGTCCAAGGCCGCGACATTGGGCATTTCGATGCCGGCAATCTTCACGCGCACATAATCACCGAGCAACAACTTCGGTTTGCCGGCATTGGCTGGCTGCAACGCCATCGGGTCGGCCACCTCCACCAGCAACCGCGCCATGCGCCCCTGTTGCTCCAGGTCGCTGAGCAACCGGACCACGCGCCCATGGCGGCTCACGGTCGCTCCCCAGGCCGCTTCGTTGAAAATCTCCACCGCCGCCCCGGGAACCTCGATCCACGGCAGTTGATCCACCGGCACGGTCACCTCGACCCAGTACGCATCGGTGCCGGTCAACACCGCCAGCGTGCTGGTCGGGGAAACCTGCATCCCGAGGTTGGCCTCGCGGCTGCGCACCACGGCATTGAATGGCACCCGCACCGTCGCCCGCTCCAAGTTCAACTGCGCCTGCGCAACAGCCGCTTCGGCGGCCTGTACCCGGGCCCGGACCCGCTCCAGTTGCGGTTGCCGCAACACCAGCGCGCGGTCTTCTTCCTTGATCGTTTCGCCGAGCAACTCAAACTCCCGTTTCGCCACGGTCTGCTGGCCCAG
>JBFZFE010000017.1:0-6806 GCA_041306525.1 Verrucomicrobiota bacterium
AGGAAGTCAGCCGGCTTCTGGGAGATCCGCACCGAACGGTCGCCACCATGGCGGGCGCTGCCGAGACGGTTTCGTGGTCCTATGACCTGGCGTCGAACGTGTTCTTTCGCGTGCGTTTCGATGGAAAGGGAAAGGTGGTCAACTTTGGGGCCACGTCCCCGGTCCCGCGGGTCGGTGGTTGAGTTGGTGGGCACCAGTAACGAAGGTAGATTGCAGCAGAAAGGACGGTAGAGATGAGTTCGAATTGGTTTGTAAGCATGGCAGTGGGCTTGCTGATTGCGCCGGCAGGCTTTGCGGCCGTCGCAGTTCAGGAACAATCACAGACGACCACCAACCAAGCCGGTGAAGTGCGCACCGAAGTGGTGCAGCAGGTCGCTGCCCCTGACGGAGGGCTCCAGACATGGCGTCAGGATGTTCGCGTGGCCCGTGAGACAGCACCAGGGGTGACCGAGGCCACGCGCGAAATCCGGCAGCGCGACCTGAAAGGGGGCCTGCGACTGGAGGCGCGGCAGACTTCGACCACAACCAAGACGCCGACCGGCGAAATCACCGCGGCGCGCCAATATCGGCGTGATGCGGGCGGCAACATGCAGTTGAGCGCTGTCGTGGAGGAAACCACACAGAAGACGACGGCTGGCGCAAGCTCCACCCGGGTGGAGCGGGTTCCCGATATCAACGGCAACTTGGTGCGGCAGCGGGAAGTGCAGAAGGAGATAAAATCCGCGGGAGAGAACGAACAGACAAGCGAGGTTCGCGTTCGATCCTTTGACCCGGTGGCTGGCGAGTTTCGCCTGACCAGCATCGAAACGACACGCACGAAACAGGTGGGCAACACCACGCAGGCGGAAACCATCACCCGCGATCCCGGTAACGGCACGGGCCGGGTCATTGCCCGGCAGGTCACCACCAGCCAAACGTTGAGTGACGGCGCCTTGCAGAGCGAGACAATCCAATATGGTCTGAGCCAGCATGCGCGCGGCTCGAGTTCGGAACGCACGGAGCTGGTCCCGCAACAGAAGACCGTTGATCGCGTGGTACGGCAGCCAGATGGCACGACGACCGTGCAACGGGAGTTTTACCGGCGTGACGTGAACCAAGAATGGCAGCCAATCACCATTTATCCAGATGATCGTCTGCCACGATTCTAAAATGCCTTTCCCGGCCATTCACCGGGCGGGACCGCGTGGTGTAACATCGCCCCGGAAGCAGGGGTCCGAATAGGAGTGGGCTCCGTTACACCACGCATACCGCGTTTCGGCCACCGAAGTCATTCGGCATGCTTTCCGCGGCGGCCGGATCGTTGAGCCACTGGCCATCCGCGACGAAGCGATACTCGTGGCGGCCCGGCGGCAGTGCGAGGCTGGCCCGCCAGATCCCGCCGCGCTGTTTGCGCAAGGGTGTCTGGGCCGCGTTCCAGTTGTTGAACGAGCCGGCAACTCCGACTTCCTTGGCGGTGGGCAGCTTGAGGACGAACTCGATTGTTTTCAGACTCGAGGTGGTGATGGTGGCTTGTGGCATGATGAAACTCCTTCAGGCGGCGAGGGCGCGCAGGGCGCGTTCGTCGTCCGTTGTTTTGAAGACGGCAAACAGGTTTTCGCCTTCCGTCCAGGACATGTACGAGTAAAGAACGCCGACGCCGTGGCGTAACAACTGGGCCCCAAGTTGCGCCACGAGCGCCGGGCGACGGTCGGTTTCGACGAACACGACCGAATCAATCCGGTACTCCCAACCGGCATGTTGCAGGGCGAAACAGGCCTTGGGGGAATCGTCGGCCACGAACAGCAGGGCGCTGCCCCGGCGGTTGGCGCAGAGGCTGTGCGCCAGCATCCGCACGCCATGGGCGTTGATGGCCAGCAGGATGGGATGGATCTCATCAGCCTCCTGGTCGGCCAAGTCCACGATCACCTCCGTGTGCCGCGTGATTTTCAACGTGCGCGGCCGCGTTGGTTTCGGTGCCGCCAACGCGGGTCGAAGGGTCGGGGTTGCTAGTGATTGTTGCATTGATCTCCCATAAATCAGCTTGCAGAGACTAGGCGTTGGGGAGCCAGCCGGCAATCGGGAGCGTTCCCGGAACTTTTGTCAGGAGTTCTCCTGACGGTGAACGCCACAATCTACCGGTGCTTCTTCGCCGCGGGTCCGGATGGGGCCGTTTGTTGGGCCCAGAGGAAGGCGTGCTGGCGGAGTTCATCGGCACTGTGCAGGCCGAGTTTCTCCTTGATTCGCTGGCAATGGGTCTCGACGGTCTTCACGCTGACGTGCAGCAAATCCGCAATCCGCCCGCGCCGGTGCCCCTGCCCAATGAGTTGCAGCACCTGCGCCTCACGGTCGCTGAGTTGCCCCACCAGTGAGTGTTCGGCTTCCGGTTGATTGCGGCGGCTGATGTAACGACGCACCAGCCGCCCGGTCATCTGGTCACTCAGGTAACAGCGTCCTTTCATGACTTGGCGCATCGCCTTGAGCACCTGCTCGGGCGCTTCCCGTTTCATGATATAGCCCTGCGCTCCCGCCCGCAGCACCCGCTCGGTGTGCAACGACTCCTCGTGCATCGACAGCACCAGGATCGGCATCTGCCGTTCCTCGTCGCGAATCTGTTTGATCAGGTCCAGCCCGCTGCTCTCGTCCAGCGACAGGTCCACCAACGCCAGGTCGGGCCGCAGTTTCTTGATCGCCCGCAACGCTTCCGCGATGCTGCTCACATCGGCGCACACGATGAAATCGGGTTGTTGCTCGATCACCTGTTTGAGGCCTTCGCGGACAAATGGATGATCGTCCACGATCAACACGCGGCGGCGACTCACGATTCGTGGTGTGGTGCTCATGAAAACCCCGGTAATTTCGGGGGAGCAGCACTCTAGCGACTCGACCGGCAGACGCCAGCCAAAATTCCACCGCGCAATGCCGGTGCCTTGACACGCCGCGTCCCCACGACTACAAGGCTTGGCCATGCCGGCTGAGCGCAAAACCATTTACCTGATTGGCGGCACCGACGAGTACAGCATCAAGGACCGCGCCGTGCAAATGGCGGCCAAGCTCGCGCCCCCGCAAGCCGGTGAGTTCGGCGTCGAAACCATCGAGGGCGACACCAACACGATCGAGGAAGCCCTGCGCCTGCTCGGTCGGCTCCACGAATCCCTCAACACCGTCGGGTTCTTCGGTGCCGAGAAACTCGTCTGGCTCAAGAGCACCACGCTGCTGGCCGACAACCGCACCACCCAGACCGAAGCCGTCAAGGACGCGCTGGCGGCGCTGGCGGACGCGTTGAAACGCGGACTCCCCGACGGCGTCACCCTCCTGATCAGCGCCATCGGCTGTGACCAGCGTCGCGGATTGTTCCTGACCATCAAGAAGCTGGGAGAAGTGGCCTTGTTCCAAGCCCCCGAAGCCGGCAAGCCCGCGGGCGATGAGGAGATTGACGAGTTCATCCGCGAACGGCTGCAAACGGCCGGCAAGCGCATTGCCGCCGACGCATTGGAAACGTTTCGCCAGATGGTGGAACCCTCGCTCCGCGAGATTGCCAACGAATTGGAGAAGCTCTGCCTCTATGTCGGCGCGCGCCCCGAAATCACCGCGGCCGATGTGCGCGCCATCTGCTCGGCTTCCCGACAGGCGATCATCTGGGAACTGACCGACGCCATTGGCACCCGCAACCTGCCGCGCACCATCGCCACTGTCGAGAACCTGCTCGCGGCCGGCGAAGCTGCCATTGGGTTGGTGGTGATGCTGGCCCAGCAATTCCGTTTCATGCTGTTGGCGCGCGACCTCATCGAACGCAAGGTCCTCGTTCCCGGATTCAAAGGGTTCGATTACGTGGAGCGCTTCAAGAGCCTGCCGGAAAACGAGGTCGGCCATTTCCCCAAGACCAAGGAAGGTGCGCCGCCCAATGGCTGGCGCGTCTACCATTGTGCGGTCGCCTCCCGCAACTTCTCTTCCGCCGAACTGATTCGCGCCCTCGACCTCCTGCTGCAGGCACAGACCCAGCTTGTCTCGACCGGGCTGGACGAACGCCTCGTCTTGGAACACGCCCTGACCAAGATCGCCCGCAAAACCGCCTGATTACTCGACGGCTTCGAGCCGCTTCAGAAAGTCCCCGGCCTTCTCGAAGCCCACCAAACGCAACCGGGTGCGTTCCTGGCCGTCGGCGCCAATGAAGACAACCGTCGGCACGCCGACGATATTGAACTGCTTCGTCAACGCCTCCACTTCTGGTGAACCGGTATGTGTCAGGTCAGCCTTAAGCCGAACGAAGTTCTGCGCCTTTGCGACCACCTGTTGATCCCGGAAGGTGAACTTCTCCATTTCTTTGCAGGGCAAACACCAGTCGGCATAGAAATCAATGATCACCGGCTGCCCGGCCGCCTTGGCTTCCTCCAGACGGGATGGCGAGTAAGGCTCCCATTGCACACCACCGCCGACCGGGCTTTGCGGCAGCCAGAGCGGACTGGTGATCCAAGCCGCCACCAGCAGCAGTCCCACGCCAAAAATGCGTTTGACCCACACCATCCACGTGCCTGATTTCGGCAGCCGCGTCAGCAGGCCGGAAAAAGTCCCAAGCACGACGTACGGCAACCCCAGTCCCGCCGCCAACGTGAAGAACAACCACCAACCGATCCACGGATCGCCGCGTTGCCCAACGAAGACCAGCAGCGCGACCAGGATCGGCGCGACGCAGGGCGCCGCAATCACGCCCACCATGGCGCCAAGGAAAAAGACGCCCAGATAACCCGCCCGCCCGGAAAGTCCCGCCGCCTTCTGCATCAAGAACTGCGGCGGCTGAAGTTCATAAAGCCCGAACATGCTCAACGCGAGCGCCACCAGCAGGACCGCCACCCCGAGCAAGACCCACGAACTTTGCAGCAGCGCGCCAAACAACCCGCCCGTCAGCGCGGCCACCAACCCGAGCGCGGAGTAGGTCAGGACGATGCCGATGAAATAGGTCGTGGCACTGGCAAACGCCCGGCCAAACTGACGTTCACCTTGGCCGCCAAAGTAACTCACCGTGATGGCGATCATGGGATAAACGCACGGGGTCAGGTTCAGCGCCAAACCGCCGAGGAACACGAAAAGCAGCGCCAACGCCCAGCCCCGCTGCCGGATAAGCGAGTCAATCGCGTTCTCGTCGGCGGCCGCCGCTGCGGGGGCGGCAGCAGCCGGTAAGGTTGAGCTTGCCGGTGCGGCTTCGTCGCTGACGGTGAGTTCGATGCTGACTGGCACCGACTGGGGGGCGAAGCAGGTCGCGTCATCGCAAGCTTGATAGCGCAGTTTGCCGGTGAGCTTGATGGGACCGGCCGGTGTTGTCGGGTCGAGGCTCGCCTCGGTCAGGATGCGGACCCGGCCGTCGTACAACCCGATCGGCTTGTCGGACCAATCCACCTTGGTTTGTTTGCCGGCGGGATATTTGATCTGGTCGATGGTGATGCCGGGCGGGGTTTGCCATTGGAGCGTGGTGGGAATGAGGGCCTCGTCACCAGCCGGATTGGCGTTGATGTGCCACGGCGCCGGTATTGTGATCGCGACGCTGACCTGGAAGCGCGACCCGGGCGCGAGTTTCTCCGTGGCGGAACTGGCTTCGACGGTGATCGGCGGCCCTGATTGTCCGTGAACGACGGTCGCGACCAACAGAGCCCAGGCGAGGAAGAGCAGGCGGTTCATTTTGCAATCATAGCTTTGATGTCGGCGGCAAGCACGGATTTATCTGTGACGCCCACGTAACGTTGCCGGATGAGATGATCTGGCGTGACCGTGATGAGGGTTGGCACGGCAGTCAGGCCGCCGAAGCCTTCGATGACATCATAATCTGCCAGCAAAATGGGGAAGTTGACGTGGTTGGTCGCCGCAAAGGCCTTGAGGGCAACCGCGCCATCCTCGTCCAGCGCGAGACCAATCACGGTGAAGTTGGTGTTGCCGTACTGGCTCTGCAGATCGATCAAGGCGGGCATCTGTTGCCGGCACGGGGCGGTGTTGGCGAGGAAAAAAGCGACCAGCAAACCTTTGCCCCGAAAATCAGTGAGGCGCACTTCCCGCTTGTTGAGGTCGCGGAGCACGAACTTCGGAGCAGCGACGGCGGCGCGTGGCGGCTGATTGGTCTGTGCCCAAGCGAAAAGGCCGGTCAGCAGACAAGCGACCGCGACTGCCACGATTCTTTTGGTGATTGCCTCCATGCGTGTGTACTTAAGCCGAAGAGCGCCCACTTGACAACCCCCGACGCCGGCATGGACAGTCGCCACGGGTCGCCGTGTCTATCACCGAAAAATCGGATGTCGAGTTGGTGGCGTTGGCGCGCCAACACGATCAGCTAGCTTTCAGCGAACTGATGGCGCGGCACCAGCGTCCCGTTTTCCGTTTTGTCTGGCGCCTGCTTGGCAACAGCGTTGACGCCCAGGAAATCGCGCAAGACACCTTTGTGCGTGCCTGGCAACATCTCGACGACTTCGATCCGCGCCAGCAATTCTCGACCTGGCTGTTCGCGCTCGCGCGCCATGCCGCCATTGACCGGCTGCGTTGGCGTCAACGCCATCCCACCGAGCCGCTGGCCCCCGATTCCTTGTTGCCTTCCGCGGCATCTGTCAGCGGCGAGGTCGAGAACCGCGAACTGGGGGACGAGATTGCCGCCACCGTGCAGACCCTGCCGGCCGATCAACGCACTGCGCTGATCCTGGCTGAATACGAAGGCTTGTCGCACGCCGAGATTGGCGCGATCTTGCGCTGCTCGGTGAAGTCGGTTGAATCGCGCCTGTATCGGGCGCGGCAGACGTTGCGGGCTCGGCTGGCGCACCTGTTGCGTTGAGTCGAGTGATTTTCCCCATCTG
>JBFZFE010000018.1:0-2749 GCA_041306525.1 Verrucomicrobiota bacterium
TTGCCGGCCATTGTCAGTTGGGCCCGGAGCAGGTCCAGCAGGCGGCGGATGTTGTAGATCTCGCGCGGGGCACCGGCCAGGGAGACCAGGATTTTCTGGGCCCCGGCTTGGTCACCCGCCAATAGGCGGACTTGGGCCGCCCGCAGTCGTTGCAGCGTTTGGCGGGCTTCCTTCTGTTCGGCCCCGAGTTTGTCGGCGCCCGGTTCAACCGCGTACTTCAGGTAGGTGCGAATGTCGTCGCCCACGATGATCACCAGCCGGCAGAGTTGTTCGATGGGCAACGCCAGCAGGTCGCCTTCGTTCTCCTTCGGCACGATAACAGTCTCGACGCCGTCGGCGTTGTCGGCCCCCGCAACCTTCAATGGCACGCCACCCACGGCTTTCACCGCGCCGTCGCTGCGCACGGAGCCAGTCATCGCCACGTCTTGACGCAAGGGGGTATTGCGGATCGCGGAGTAGCCGCCGCTGGCGATGGTCACACCGGCGGAGTCACCGGCCTTGCCCCCCAGCAACTGGTGGAAGTCCACCCGCAATCCCACCCGGTCCCGAAATGTGCCGTCCACCGAGCGCAACCAGCGGTACGCTTCCACCGCAGCCACCAGCATCCATTGGTCTTTGCTCCCGTAGTCACCAAACGACACCGGGTCGTCTTGCTCGCGCAACCGCTGCATCAACACGCTGCTCCAGTAATCGTCTGCGGCCGAGACCTCCTCCGCGCGGCTGGGGACCGACTCCACCCGCGTGGCCACCGGCAGCAACTCGCCCTTGCCGTTGCTCACTGCCAAGCCGCGGGCGGTCCCCACCTTGGTCCGCACGTTGGGTGAACCACCCAGCGCCTCGCCGGTCTTCATCTCAACCCAGGCCAGCAGCAAACCCAGCTTCTCGTTATCGCGCAGGTATTTCTCCAGTTTCTCCAACCGCGCCGACTTCTGCCCGGGATCTTCTGGTTGAAAGATCAGGCGCAATGACTGCCGGTTCGCCTGCAGGTCGGCCCAACCCAGCCCGGCCGCCGCAGCCAACACCGACCGGTCACCCCAATACGCTTGGGCAAACGCCTTCTGCGCCTGCGCCGGGTTGGACTGTGCCAGCGCCAGCGCCGATTTGAGGTTGCCAGCCGCTTCCTCCATCGAGCGTTGCAGGTCTTTGCGCAGCGCCGTCACGCTCTCCGGAACCTGAGACAGGTTCCGCTCGTTCTTCAGCATTCCTTCCTGCTGCATCAATCCCAACAAGGCATGCAGCCGAGCCGACCCCGCGAACAACTGCTCGAACAAGAACCGCGCCTCCGTGATGTAGCCGCGCCCGTACGCCATCCCGAAGCGCTGCGCCACCAACTCGTTCCCCTCGACCATCTTCGTGTGAAACTCCTCCAGCGCTGCGAACGCCTTCTCCGCATCGGCCAGCGCCCGCTGGTAACGGTCCTGCGCCATGCCCACCGCCCCACCCGCGTTGCCGCTCATGGAACTGCGCGCCGCCGTCTCGGCCAACTGCAGGTCATTCTTGGCCCGTTTGAAACTGGCAATGCTCTCCCGCACACTGGCATCGAACCGCCCCATCTCCTGGTTGCGCTTCAACAACAACTCCAGCGACTCGCGCAATGCCGCGCACCGCTGCCCCAACGGTGTCTTGTCCTGCTCCACCGCCCGCAGTTTCCCCAACAGTGCCGCGTCCCCGCGCACCATCCCGCCAATCGCCTCCCAGTAAGCCCATGCCGCCGGGCTGGTCACCCAGGAAACCGACAAGCTGGGGCTCAGGTCCACTTTCTGCACAACAAATCCATGCGGCTTGAGCGCCGCTTCCAAGGCTTTCAACCCGCCACCCGCGACCGGCACAGCCTCCTCCAACTCCACCTCTGCCAGCTGCCGGGCCACTTCGGGGTCAATCGCCACGGGCAGATTGTCGCGCTCCGCCAAAAGCAAGATGAAGTCACAAGCCCGTCCTGAAAAGGTCGGGGCGGACGCCTGTCCGGGAAGCTCAACGGTCAAACCCAGTGCAATAACGACCAATAACAAACAACTCACCCGATGTCTCATCAGCTATTCTCCTCAGCCGCAGACTAAAATGCGTCGCCGCAGCGGTCAAGTTTGCAGTGGGATGAGTTGCCGAGACCAGCGCTGGTTCAACCGCGGACCACTGCCGCCAGCTGGTGGGCGATGAAGTCGAACATGGCGGGGTTGTCGAGCATCGGCGGACTGAGTTCCCAGGTGATGCCGGGATGTTTCTTGAGGGTTTGCTCGAAGATGAACGGCACATCCTCGCTCAAGTGCGAGCCGGGCACGAGGAACAGCGCGTAACCATAAATATGGGTGCAACCTTGCCGGACCAGTTTCTTGAGCGCCACCGGGATCGGCGGTTTGCCCAGTTCCATGAAACAGGGCTCAATGAGGTCGGTGCCGAGTTTGCCGCGCAATTGCTCGACCAGCCGCAACATCGTTTCATTGCCAGCTTTCAACCGGGACCCATGCGTGAAGACCACGACGCCGACCTTGCGTTTCATGGCGGGCACAGTACGCCGTCAGGGGCCAATCGACAAGCGGGCAACGCTGCGGGCAACCCAAACTCCAGCAAACGTGCTTTCCACTTGTCCGGACTGCCATTCACAGCTACTAAATGGCCCAATGATTCAGTTCGACGGTCACACCCTCCGCATCGCTGACGTCTGGCAACTGGCCGCTGCTGCCGAGACAGGCGAGTTGGCTCCCGCGGCCCGCCAGCGGATGCGCGCCAGCCGGGCACTCGTGGACAAACTCAC
>JBFZFE010000019.1:0-4229 GCA_041306525.1 Verrucomicrobiota bacterium
CGACCGGCAACGAAGCTGCCCTGCTCATCATGCCCGCCGAGTTCACCGAACTACGCGACACCGGCATGAAAGCTTACCGGGGCCTGCGCACCGCCCGCCATACCTACGTCCGCAACCTCGACGGCCCCTGGCTACTCTACGACAACCAGACCGACCCCTACCAGATGCGCAACCTGATCAACCAACCCGCCCACGCCCACATCCAAGCCCAACTCGAAGCCCAACTCCAGTCCCGCCTCCAATCCCTCGGCGACGAATTCCTCGACGGCCGCCTCTACCTCGAACGCGACGGCCTCACCCACTACCGCGAAGTCAACAGCCCCCTCAAACGCCAGTGGCACGACCCGTGGTAAATCACGCGCGAAGAGGAGCCGGACGCGAACGGAATCTCACCACAAGACACAGAGGGCACGGAGCGCTTCGAAAGAGCCACGAATCCCTGTTGTGGCCTGTCTCCCGACCGTGCCACTTCCGAGTCTCCGTTCGGCGACGGTCTCCCGACCGCGCCGCTTCCGAATGGGAGACCTGCGGTCGCATCCCGTGCGCGGTCGGAGACCGGCGCATAACTTGGGCCTCAGCAAAGCTCTGGCCTCACGCGAAGGCGCGAAGCCGCGAAGGTGAGCCGCTGATGAAGACGCGCGGGTGCAGCCGTCTACTTCCCGTACTTCGCCGGCTTCTCGCGGACGGTTGCCGGTAGTGGGTGAACCGCCACGTCCACAGCGTAATGTTCGATCTGTTCAGGCCTGAACTCCTTCTCTTGGTATGACAACACCCTTTCGATTGATGACATCGCCGCCGGCCAATAACGCTTCGAGGCTTCGGCGACCTCGGTGAAAGCTGGTTCAAGCAAGGATAGCAGGGGTCGGTTAGGCTGCTGCTTTGGTGGCGCGAGCGTCCCTGCTTGCGCCGCCGCAGGCGTCTTCCAGTCAGCGCGGAGCTTGCCCCGCTGGGCAAGTAACACAAGCAGGGACGCTTGTGTCACCGAACGAAGAGCAAAGCAAACAGGCCGCCGACGTTGGTCATCGGCGGCCTGCGCTGTGAGTTGCTGGTTTGGCTGTCTTACGCCGTGACTGGTTCGCCGCCGAGGATGGTGTTGAGATCCTGCTCCGGGGTGGTGATGGGCATGATGTTGAATTTCTCGACCAGTACGTTGAGCACGGCGGGGGTGACAAACGCCGGCAAGGTGGGCCCGAGGCGGATGTTGCGCAGGCCGAGGTGCAGCAAGGTCAACAGGATCGCCACCGCTTTTTGCTCGTACCAGGACAGAATCAGCGAGAGCGGGAGCTTGTTGACGTCGGTGCCAAACGCTTCAGCCAACGCCACCGCGACTTTGATCGCGGAGTAGGCGTCGTTGCACTGGCCCATGTCCATAAGCCGGGGCAGGCCGCCGATCTCGCCGAACTCGAGTTTGTTGAACCGGAACTTCCCGCAGGCCAGCGTCAGCACCACGCAATCCTGCGGGACCGACTCGGCAAACTCCGTGTAGTAATCGCGTCCAGTCTTGGCGCCGTCGCAGCCGCCGACCAAGAAGAAGTGCCGCAGCGCACCGCTCTTCACAGCCTCGATCACCTGCGGGGCCACGCTCAAAACCGTGTTGTGGCCGAACCCAACCAGGATGGTCTTCTCGGGTTCATCCGCGGCGAAGCCGGGCGCCTTCAAGGCCGCTTCGATGACGGGTCCGAACTTCTGGTCGGCACAGTGCGTGACGTCGGGCCAGGCGACCAGGCCGCTGGTGAAGATGCGGGCCTTGTAAGTTTCGCGGGGACGTTGGATGCAGTTGGTGGTCATCAGAATCGCGCCCGGGAAGGCATCGAATTCCTCGGCCTGATCCTGCCACGCGCCACCATAGTTGCCGATCAGGTGCGGATACTTCTTGAGGCCCGGGTAACCGTGGGCCGGGAGCATTTCGCCGTGGGTGTAGATGTTGATGCCCTTGCCGGCGGTTTGCTGGAGCAGTTGATCGAGGTCGTGGAGATCGTGGCCCGAGACCAGGATCGCCTTACCGGCCTTGACGGTTACCGGCACCTTGGTCGGGACCGGGTGACCGAACGTGTCGGTGTGCACGCTGTCGAGCATCTCCATGACGCGAAGGTTCACTTCGCCGCAACGCATGCAGAGCGCGAAGAGTTGGTCCACGGTCGCGGTCGGCTGCGCCAGGGCGTCGAGCGCCTCAACGACGAAGGCGTAAACGGCGTCATCTTCACGACCGAGCGCGCGGGCGTGTTCGGCGTAGGCGGCGAGGCCTTTGAGACCGTAGAGAGCGAGTTCCTGCAAGCCGGTGATGTCGGCGCCGAGGGTTTGCTGGCGGACGAGCACCCCGACGGCGTGGCCTTGGGCAATCATGCCGGCCAGGTCGCGGGCGGGTTGCCATTCGGCGGGACCGCGCAGCGCGGCGGCGTTGGGCGAGAGCGCGGTGTGGTAGAGCGCGCGGGCCCGGTCACGCATGGCGACCGCGGCAGTGACCGACTCGGCGACGCGGACGGGATCGAAATTGACGTTGGTCACCGTGGTGAACAGCGCCTGCAACAGAAAGCGGTCGATCGCGAGATCGCGGCCGCCATGTTGGCGGGCTTGGTGGGCGTACTGGCTGATGCCCTTGGCGGCGTGAATCAGCAGGTCCTGCAACGCGGCGGTATCGGGGTCCTTGCCACAAACGCTGGTCAGCGTGCAGCCGCTGCCCTTGGAAGATTGTTCACATTGATAGCAAAACATGTTCATCGGTTACCTTCTCCTGGTTAGGTTGCGGGGAGAGTAACCGGCAGGCGGCCCGGGGCAATTGACCGGGGTCAACAAAAGCGAAAGCGGGAAAACTCGAAATCCGAATATCGAAATCCGAAGGAATCAGGCAATTTGGAAGGAAGAAACCGGCAAAGGTGGCAGGCCAGCTGCCTTGCTGATTTCCGAATTCGAATTTCCTTCGAATTTCGGATTTCGAGATTCGGATTTCAGCCGGTTCAAATCGCTTTGGGCGGCTGAATCTGAATGCCTTGGAGCGATTGCGCGTGGCAGATCGCGACCGCCAACGCATCACCGGCATCCTCAACCGGTACTTCGGCCAGGCCGAGCAACGCTTTGACCATATTGGCCACCTGCAGCTTGCCGGCTGCGCCCATGCCGGTGACGTTCTGTTTCACTTTGCGCGGCGCGTACTCGAAGATGTCGAGTCCGTGCGACGCCGCGACGGCAATCGCCGCGCCACGGACTTGGCCGAGCGTGAGCGCGATCTTGGTGTTCTGGACGAAGATGAGACCCTCGACGGCCATCACATCGGGTTCGTGTTGTTGGATGAGCGTCTGGATGGTGTCGTGGACGCGCACCAGGCAACGCGAAGGCAAGACGTTGCCGGCATTCTGGATCAGGCCATGGGCGATGTGGGTCAGCGTGTTGCCATGGACTTCGATCAGGCCGTAGCCGGTCGAGCGCAGAATGGGATCGAGGCCGAGGATGATCATGGGAAACCCAAAGCCGAGTCCGCGAGACCTGCGAAGCAAATCCGAATCTCGAAACCCGAAGGAAATCCGAATCTCAAAATGGCAATCAGCAAAGGATTCCTCATTGCTGCCTTGCCGCTTTTCTTCATTCCTTCGTGCTTCGGATTTCGAGATTCGAGTTTCCGCGTCAGGCGGCCTGCACCTTCGCCATCACGTCGTCGGGGATGTCGAAGCTGGCGTAAACGTTTTGGACATCGTCGTTGTCTTCGAGCGCCTCGACCAGCTTCAGCACGGCAGCGGCGGTGTCGGGGTCGGTAACCGGCACCGGCGTGATGGGCAGCCAGGCGATCTCGGCGGTTTGCGGCTTGAGGCCTTTTTGTTCGAGCGTTTTGTGAACCGCCTCAAAATGCGGCGGGTCAGTGATGATCTCGTAGGAATCGGCGTCGGTGATCATGTCTTCGGCACCGGCTTCGAGGACGAGGTTGAGGAGTTCCTCTTCGCCGATGGTTTCCTTGGCAAGGATCAGGTGGCCTTTGCGGTGGAAGAGATGTTTCACCGCACCGGCACCGCCCATGTTGCCGCCCGCCTTGGAGAAGAGCGTGCGCAGATCGGCAGCGGCGCGGTTTTTGTTGTCGGTCAGCACCTCGACGAGCAACGCCACGCCGCCGGGGGCGTAACCTTCGTAGGTGATCTCCTCGTAAGCGACGCCGGCCAGTTCGCCGGTGCCCTTTTTGATGGCGCGCTCGATGTTTTCGGCGGGCATGTTGCCGGCCTTGGCCTTCATCAGGATGGTGCGCA
>JBFZFE010000020.1:0-8927 GCA_041306525.1 Verrucomicrobiota bacterium
CAGCAAATTCGAGATTCGGATTTCTCCCGTCGAACGAATCTCACGCGAAGGCGCGAAGTGGGGCGGGCGGGGCGGGCGGAGTGGCTTCTCAGTAGGGGATGGCGAGGTCGATGTGTTCGACTGGTAGGCGGAACTCTTTCTTCAGGAGGGCGCCGAGGGCTTGGACGCCGAGGGATTCGGTGGCGTAGTGGCCGGCAAAGATGGCGTTGATGCCGGTTTGCTGGGCGGTGTTGAAGGCTTGGAGACCGGGTTCGCCGCTCAGATAACAGTCCAGACCATCCGCGGCGGCGGAATCGAGCCCGAGGGCACCGGCGCCGACGACCATCCCCACGGTGCGGACGGTTTTTTTGCCGAACGCCATGACGTGCGTCTTGTTGCCGAGGGTTTTCTCGACGCGTTGGGCGAATTCAGCGAGGGGGAGCGCGGCCGGTAAGGTGCCGCGGATGCCGACGTTGTTGCCTTTGTACGCGGCCCAGGGCTGGAGGCGGCGCAGGCCGAGGGCACGGGCGACGCAGGCGTTGTTGCCGTACTTGGGATGGGCGTCGAGCGGCAGATGCGAGGCGTAGAGGGCGATGTCGTGGGTGAGGAGGAATTTCAAGAGCCGGTAATTCAGGCCGGTGATGTATTTGAGGCTGTCGTGCCAGCTCAGGCCGTGATGGCAGATGAGGAGGTCGGCGCCGCGCGCGGCGGCTTGTTCGAAGAAGGGCAGGGAAGCGTCAACGCCGGTGCAGATCTTGCGGACTCGGCCGGCGTTGGCGACTTGCAGGCCGTTGTTGGAGCCGTCGGCGAACGGGATGTCGAGTTCCCGGTCGAGCTTGGCGACGATTTGGTGGAGTTGGTTCATGGTTTTTCTCCGCGGACGAGTTTGTAAATCAGATCATACGCGAACCGCAGTTCGGCCATCGTGCAATGGTCCTGGATGAAGTGGGTGGTGCAGTAGAGCAGGTTGCCGTTGGCAAATGTTGTCAGCACGCGTTCGATCTCGGCGCGCAGCCGGTCGTGGTCGCCGAAGCCGATGGTGGTCTGGACGTCGAGCCCGCTCATGACGACGAACTTGTCGGCGTACTTCCGCCAGTATTCGGCGTAATCCATGCCGGCGGATTCCTGGAACGGGTGGACAACGTGGCAACCGAGTTGGACCACGCCATCGAGGACGGAAGCGATGTTGCCGTCGCTGTGCAGGCTCAAGTAGGCGCCGCGGGCGCGGACGGCGTCGCAGGTGATCTTGTGGTGCGGGTAAATCAGCCGCCACCAGACTTCGGGGTTGAACATCAGTCCGCGTTGCGCGCCCCAGTCGTCGGACACGTGAATCATGTCGATGCCGAGGTCGAGGCAGTTCATCGCGAAGGCCCGGTTCCACTCGGCTTGGCGGCGGTACATCTCGCACAACGCGTCCTCGTCGCCCAGCAAATGGCAGAGATGGTTCTCGATCCCAAACGGCCCGTTCAACGCCTCGAAGATGCCGGGGGTCTGGACGTAGACGAAGCGGCCGCGCTGCGTTTTGTGGTGGGCAACCGCCTGGCGCAAGTTCTCGTAATCGGCGCTGCGGTTCGGATCGGTCAACGGCACATCGAGCAACGCGGCCGGCTCGATGCTGCCGTGGGTTTGGCGCAGTTGATTGATCGCGTCCCGCTGGTGCGGCGACGGGCCGCCGAACAGGTGGGCGAAGTCGAACTCATAGCGGTCCTCGAACGCCTCGACCGAGCCGAACTCGGCGCTGATCTGTTTCTCCAGATTGGCCCGGACCCAGGCGTAGACCGGGACCCGGTCAGGTTTGCGGTGCTCGATGACAGCGATGACGCGTTCGCGCGGTGACATGCGGCCCTTATCGCGGAGAGGGCGAGTGAAGTCCAGAGTGATTCTTACCGGATGGCGGCGGGGTCGATGTCGTACTTTTTGAGCTTGGCGTAGAGGGTGGTGCGGGAGATGTCGAGGGTGGCGGCGGTGCGCTTGATGTTGCCGTGGTGCTGGCGCAAGGCGTTGAGCAGGATCTGCTTCTCCGGTTCGCCCAACTGGTCGGCGAGGGCAGGGCCGTTCGCCAAGGTGGCGGCGGGAGCTTGGGTGATGCGCTTGGGCAGGTCGGTGACATCGATCTGCGAGGTCTTGGCGAGCACGACGGCTTGGAGGATGACGTTTTCGAGTTCGCGGACGTTACCGGGCCAACGATAGGCGGCCAGCATCAGGTGGGCGGACGGGGTGATGGAGCGCACGTCGCGGCCATTCTGGCGGGCGAACCGGCGCAGGAACTCGGTGGCCAGCAACGGAATGTCACCGGCCCGGTTACGAAGAGCCGGTAAGTCGATCTGCACGACGTTGAGCCGGTGATAGAGGTCCTCACGGAAGTTGCCGTCCGCCGCGCCCTGTTCGAGGGGGCGGTTGGAGGCGGCGATGATGCGGACATCGACGGAAATGGATTTCTGGCCGCCGACCCGTTCAAAGGTGCGGGTCTGAAGCACGCGGAGAAGCTTGGCTTGCACCGGTAAGCTGATGTTGGCGACTTCGTCGAGGAACAACGTCCCGCCGTTGGCGCGCTCGAAGCGGCCGATGTGCCGGTCGGTGGCGCCCGTGAAGGCGCCTTTCTCATGCCCAAACAGCTCGCTTTCAAGTAGTTCGCGGGCAAGCGTCGAGCAGTCCAACGTCACCAGCGGCTTGGCGTGACGGTTACTGGCGTCGTGAATGGCGCGGGCGATGAGCTCCTTGCCGGTGCCGGTCTCGCCATGGATCAGGACGCTGGCTTGGCTGTCGGCAATGGTCTGGATCAGTTCGAAGATGTCCTGCATGTGCGGGTCGCGGCTGATGATGCCGTAAAACCCATCGGTTGGCGGCGTCGGCAAGCGGCGCGGTGGGGGCGCGATGACCGGTTGTGGTTGGTTGGCCAGTTGTTTGACGATGGTCTCGCCCACCTTGGTGCGCAACGCATCCAGCGCCGCCACTTCCCGGGATTTTGCGCAATAATCGGTGGCGCCAAGTTTGGTGGTTTGAACGGCCTGGGTGAGCAGGGGAGTGGCGGTATGGACGATCAACGCCGCGTACGGCGCCACCAAGCGAACCTTCTCCAGGAACTCGACGCCGTCGCTGCCGGGAGCGTTGATCTCGGCAATGACAAGGTCGAACTGGTGGGCGCGCATCAGCAGGATGGCGTCGGGCAGGGAGCTGGAAGAAAACACCTCATGCTTGTCATGGATGAGCAGATCAGAAAGCATCTGCGCCCAAACAGCGTCATGATCGATGACCAGTATTTTGGCTTCCGGCATGTCCAATCGGGTCAGAACATGTTCAGCAAACTTAACACCAGCCTGACCGGCGCTTGGTGGTACCACGTTGCGCGCACGAGGCCCTTTAATAGTCGGAACTCATTGCCCTGTCAAATCTTGAAGCGGACCGGCTGTGCGACTGGACACTGCAATGGACATGTTCAGAAAGGCAAAGGGGTGTGGGAACGGATTCCCACACCCCTTGCTCGTGATTGAATGGCCTACATCCCCATGATCTCGTAACCGCAATCGACGTACAGGACCTGCCCGGTGGTTGCCGTGGACATGTCGCTGGCGAGGAAGAGACCGGCGGAGCCGAGTTCCTTTGGTTCGAGGTTGCGCTTCATCGGGGCGTTCTCCTGGTAATGCTTCAGCATCTGGCTGAAGCCCGAGATGCCGCGGGCGGCGAGGGTGTTGACCGGGCCGGCGCTGATGGCGTTGACGCGGATGCGCTTGGTCCCGAGATCGTAGGCGAGATAACGGACGCAAGCTTCCAACGAAGCCTTCGCCACGCCCATGACGTTATAATGGGGGACGACCTTGACTGCGCCATAATAGCTCATTGCCACAATGGAGCCGCCATCGGTCATCAATGGCGCCGCCCCGCGCGCCAGAGCGATCAACGAATAGGCGCTGACATCGTGGGCGATACGGAACGCCTCCCGGGTGGTGTTGGTGAACTCGCCTTCGAGAGCTTCCCGGGGCGCGTAGGCCACCGAGTGCAGCAGGATGTCGAGTTTGCCCCCGAAATCCTTGCCGACCGCCGCAAAAGTGCGGTTGATATCGTCGTCGCGAGTCACATCGCACGGATACATCGGTGTATCGGCGCCGAAGGTCGCGGCGAGTTCCTCCACGTTTTCCTTGAGGCGTTCGCCCTGATAGGTGAACGCCAGTTTCGCGCCCGCTTCGTGCCACGCTTGCGCAATCGCGAACGCGATTGAACGCTTGTTGGCGACGCCGAAAATGAGCGCATTTCTCCCAGCCAATGGTTTTACATTCATGTTGCCCGCGCGAGGTATTAGAAAACCCCCCGCCAAAAGACAAGCCCCAAGTCGCACCCTCGTTTGCGGTCCTGGAGTAAGTTGGTTAGGATGCCGCCGCGATGGTTCACCACGACACCGCCAACGACGAGACGATGATTGCCAGAAAACGCAGTGCGCAGGAGATCTTTGTGCGCGTCTTCGCCTATCTGCGCCGTTACCCGTGGTATGGCGTCGGCACGATGCTTTGCGCCATCCTTTCCACCTTGGCGGGACTGGCCTTTCCGAAGCTGATCCAGGTGATGATTGACGAGGTGTTCGTGCCCAAGCGGGGCGAACTGCTGCTCTGGGTGGCCGGTGGGCTGTTGCTGGCCTGCCTGCTGCGCGACGGCTTCAACATGCTGCGCATCCAGCTCAACAACCGTTTCGAGCAGCGCGTCATCTTCGACATGCGTTGTGACCTTTACGACAAACTCCAGCGCCTCTCGGTCCGCTACTACGACCAACGCGCCACCGGCGACCTGATGACGCGCGTGATTGACGACGTCAACGCCGTCGAGCGCGTCCTCATCGACGGCATCGAACAGGGCACCCTGGCCGTGCTGACGCTGCTTGGGGTCGGCTACATGATGCTCAGTTTCAGCCCGCAGCTTACCGGTTGGGCGTTGGTGCCGATCCCGCTGCTCATCCTCGGCGCGGCCATTTACACCACCACCGCGCACAAACGTTACCGGGCGGTTCGCGAGGCCACCTCTGGGCTGAACGCGTTGCTGCACGACAACTTGCAGGGCATCCGCCAGATCAAAGCCTTTGGCCGCGAGCCGCACGAGACGGGCCGGT
Source organism: Verrucomicrobiota bacterium (assembly GCA_041306525.1). GTDB lineage: Bacteria > Verrucomicrobiota > Verrucomicrobiia > Palsa-1439 > Palsa-1439 > JBFZFE01. Next base: position 5,075 of record JBFZFE010000020.1, read on the forward strand.
TCCGCGAAAAAGCCGGCAGCCTGCGTGCCGCCACATTGCGGGTCATGAGCGCTTGGTCCTTTTACTCGCCCGGCATGGAGTTTTGCGTCTGGCTCGGCTGCGTGCTGGTCTTCGTCCAAGGCGGACGGGCGGTGTTGGAGAATCAGCTCACCGTGGGCCAGTTTGTCGGGTTCCTCTCGTACCTGTTCATGCTCTACCAGCCAATCCGCCAGATGCACGGCCTCAACCAGATGTTCCAAGCCGGACGCGCCGCGGGGGAACGTGTTTTCGATATTCTCGATGCCGACTTGGAAGTGAAGGACAAGACGGCCGCGCAGACCTTACCGGCTCGCGTTCGGGGCCGGGTCGAGTTTCGCGATGTCACTTTCGCCTACCGCCCGGGCCTGCCGGTGCTCCACGAGGTCAGTCTGGTCGCTGAACCCGGTCAAACCATCGCGCTGGTCGGGCCAACTGGCGCCGGCAAGAGCACGGTGGTGAATCTGCTGCCGCGTTTCTATGACATCACCGGCGGCGCGATTCTGGTGGATGGCGAGGACATCCGGGACGTGACGCTGGCGACGTTGCGGAACCAAGTGGGGATCGTCGCGCAGGAAGCGTTCCTGTTCAACGGCACCATCCGCGAGAACATCCTTTATGGACGCCTCGATGCCACCGAGGCCGACATGATTGCCGCGGCCCAGGCCGCGAACTGTCATGAGTTCATCACGAAGCTGCCGGATCGATACGATTCACGGGTGGGCGAACGTGGCGTGAAGCTGAGTGTGGGCGAGAAACAACGGGTCAGCATCGCGCGGGCCTTGCTCAAGGACCCGCCAATCTTGATTCTCGATGAAGCGACAGCGAGCGTGGACACCGCGACCGAACGCCTGATTCAGGAGGCGTTGGAGCATCTGATGGCGCACCGGACCAGTTTCGTCATTGCCCACCGGCTCTCGACCGTCCGCCGCGCCGACCAGATTCTCGTGCTGAAAGACGGTCGTGTCACGGAGCGAGGCAAGCATGAGGAATTGATGGCGCGGGGTGGCCTGTACGCGAATCTTTGCCGGGTGCAGTCCACGGCGATGACGATTGAGGAACAGTTTGCGGCAATCAATCCCTGAACCGAGTTGACGTTGGGCCGTTCTCGTGTAAACGTGCGCCCACGAGACATGCGTTCCAAGAAATCCAAAACTCCGTCACGTGGCAAGGTGTCGAAACGCCACAAGATCCTCATCGCTGACCACCAGCCGTTGATCCGCGAGAAACTGGCCGAGGTCATTGCCGCCGAGCGTGATCTCGAAGTCTGTGCCGTGGCCGACGTCCGTGAGGATCTCACGGCGTTGATTGCCAACCTTGAGCCCGACCTCGTGATGATCGAGATCGCCGGCAAGCACGGCCAAGGCGTGGCGCAGATTCAGGAGCTTTGCGAAGCCGATCCGGACGTGGCGGTCTTGGTGTTCTCCATGGGCCCCTGCGAGAAAACCGCCGTGGAGGCGTTGCACGCGGGCGCCATCGGCTACATCTGCAAGAGTGAATCGGCCGACGAAATCCTCGAAGCAGTCCGCCAATCCATCCGCAAGGGTCCCCGGCTTTGCCGCCAGATGACCAGCCAGTTGGTGACCGCGCTCAGTTCGGGTTTCGCCGACGCGCAAGCCCCCGCGCTGCGCAAGCTCAACGCGCGCGAGCGCAAGGTGTTCGACTTGATCGGACACGGCCTCGACAACCGCCAGATCGCGACACAACTCCGTCTCGCACCTGCCGCAGTGGAATCCTGCCGGTCCGCGCTCCGTCGCAAGCTTGATCTCGGCGCGGCCGAGCTGCATTGCGCCGCACAACGTTGGGCGGAGAAACCGTCCAAGGGTTGCTCCGGCTGCTGCAGTTAATCGACATTCGTTCTGCCAGCCGGTGTCCGTCGCTCCCGAAGAAATCGCTTCAGGAACTTCGCCGTGTGCGAACGCGTACCGCTGCACGCCACGTCTGCTGGCGTTCCCTGCGCCACGATCTCGCCGCCCCCTTGGCCGCCTTCGGGGCCGAGATCAATCAGCCAATCGGCTTCGGCAATGACATCGAGGTTGTGTTCGATGATGATGACGGTGTTGCCGGCATCAACCAACCGATGCAGCACGCTGACCAACTTCGCCACATCGGCCATGTGCAGGCCGATGGTTGGCTCATCCAGGATGTAGAGGGTTGTAGCCGCGGGCGATGACCGCGGCCCGCCGCCCTCACCGCGGGCGGCTACAGCCTTCGATAGTGCCGTCACGAGTTTGATGCGTTGCGCCTCGCCGCCACTCAAGGTCGGCGACTGCTGGCCCAGCGTCAGATAACCGAGGCCGACTTCTTGGAGCAATTGCAGGCACCGATGAATCGAACGGTGCGCCTCGAAAAACTCCACCGCCTCATCCACGCTCATCGCCAACACCGCGGCGATAGTCTTCTCCCGCCAACGCACCTCCAAGGTCGCCCCGTTGAAGCGTCGTCCGCCGCACGCCTCGCAATGCACCGTCACCTCCGGCAGGAATGACATTTCGATTCGCTTCACGCCTTGGCCCTCGCACTCGGGGCAGCGTCCCTCCGCTGTGTTGAAGGAGAACCGCGATGGCCCGTAACCGCGCATCTTCGCCTCCGTCGTGCTCGCGAACAGCCGCCGAACATCGTCCCAGAACCCCACATAGGTTGCCGGGCAGGACCGCGGCGTCTTGCCAATCGGCGTCTGGTCCACTTCGAGCACCCGGCCGACCTTCTTCGCCCCCGCGACCTTCGCGCACCCGACCGGCCGCTTGCCTCGCAAGCTCCGATGCAACACATCACGCACCATCGTGCTCTTGCCGCTGCCGCTCACACCGGTCACGCAAACCAACCGGCCCAACGGAATTGCCACGTCCACCTTCTTCAAGTTGTGGAGCGTCGCGCCGCGAATTTCCAGATGATGTTTCGCCACCGGCAACTCGCCGCCGCGCAACAGATGTCGCAGCGGTTCGCGCAGGAACTTGCCGGTCAACGATTCCGCGCTCCGCATCACATCTTCCACTGTGCCTTGCGCCACGAGATGACCGCCCTGCTTGCCGGCGCCCGGGCCAAGGTCAATCACGTGTTCCGCCCGCCGAATCGTGTCCTCGTCATGCTCGACCACCACGACCGTGTTGCCTTTGGCTTCGAGTTTGTGGAGCGTGTCGAGCAACATCAGGTTGTCGCGTGGATGCAACCCAATCGTCGGCTCATCGAGGATGTAGCAGACGCCGCGCAGGTTTGAACCGAGTTGCGCCGCCAACCGAATCCGTTGCGCCTCGCCGCCGCTCAACGTCGGCGCCGCGCGGTCCAGCGACAGATAACCGAGCCCGACTTCCTGCAAAAATTCCAAGCGCCCACGCAACTCCGTTACCACGTCCCGCGCAATCTCCTCCTCGCGTCCGCGCAACCGCATCTTCGCGAACTCCGCCGCCGCCGCGTCCACCGCCAGCGCCGCAAACTCGGCGATGCTCTTGTTCTGGAATCTCACCGCCAACGCCTCGGGGCGCAGCCTTTTACCGGCGCAAACTTCGCAGCGGCGTTCCTTGCCCTCGAACCACTCGTTCCACCAAATCTCCTCGCCGGTCTGTTCCGCATCGAACCCGGTAATGTCCAGCCCGGTCCCGTAACAGCTCGGACACCAGCCATGCTTCGAGTTGTACGAGAACAACCGCGGATCAAGTTCCGGGAAACTCCGCGCGCAACGCGGACAAGCCCGTCGCGTCGAAAACAGTTCCTCCTGTAGCCGCGGGCGTTGACCGCGGCCGCCCTCGACGCGGGCGGCTACAACCAATCCCTTCCCATACTCCAGCGCCTCTTCCAGCGTCCGCACCGGCAACTCGATGTTGTGCTCCTTGAACCGGTC
>JBFZFE010000021.1:0-2838 GCA_041306525.1 Verrucomicrobiota bacterium
CCATCGACCGTGCTCCTTGATCAAGGTGACCAGTTCATCGACCGCCTGTTCCTCGGGAATGTGATGCTTGACCTGTTGCATCCCGACCCAGAGCGAAATCTTGCCGGGCGCGGTACCCACGTAACCGAAATCGGCGTCAGCCATCTCACCGGGACCGTTGACGATGCAGCCCATGACGGCAATCTTGACGCCTTTGAGGTGGTGCGTGCGCGCTTTGATCCGGGCCGTCACCGTTTGCAGGTCGAAGAGGGTCCGCCCGCAACTGGGGCAGGCCACGTAATCGGTCTTGAAGGAGCGGATGCCGGCGGCCTGAAGAATGTTGTAGGCCAGCCGCAACGCCGCCAAGCCGCTCGGTTCGCCGCGGATCAGAATCGCATCGCCAATACCATCGCACAGCAACGAGCCGATGACCGTGCCGGCATTCAACAGCACCGCCTCGGCGTCCGGGGCCGAGGCCGGCTTCTGCAAAACGTCTTTCAACAGCACCGGGTTGTCGGCGCCCAGTCTTCCCAACTTCGCCGCGAGCAGCCGGTAGGCTTGAATCGGGTCCAGCGGCGTGCCATCGGCCACCGCGACCATCTGGCCGGGAGCTGGCGCCGCGAAATCAGTCAGCGGGTTGATCTCCGCAATGCCGGCCTTCTCGTAAATGCCTTCGGGCTTTACATCGTCACTGATGCGCACGCTGGCATGGGCCTGGGGAACAAACACCAAGACATCCCGGCGCGTCTTCGGCGGCGGCATCTGCAACTGCACCGGCAACGGCGCGGTGGCGGGCACCGCGTTGTACTTCGCCACCATTTTGCGGCAGACCGGGATCTCGTGGACGCTGTCCTCGGTCAACGACACGCGGACGGTGTCGCCGAGCCCGTCTTCGAGCAACGCGCCAATGCCGATGGCTGATTTGATGCGACCGTCCTCGCCTTCACCGGCTTCGGTGACGCCGAGGTGCAACGGATAGTTCCAGTCCGGTCCCTCTTCATTGAGCCGGGCCACGAGCAGCCGGTACGTCTCGATCATCACCTTCGGGCTGCTGGATTTCATCGAGAGAATGATGTCGTGGTAATTGTGTTTGCGGCAGACGCGGACGAATTCGAGGGCGGACTCGACCATGCCGAGCGGCGAGTCACCGTAGCGGTTCATGATCCGGTCAGAGAGCGAACCGTGGTTGGTGCCGATGCGCAGCGCGCGCTTGAGCTCCTTCAGACGCAACACCAAGGGCGTGAACGCTTCCTCCAGCCGCTCGAGTTCTTCCTCGTACTGGCTGGCGGTGTACTCGCGGACGGCGAACTTCTTGCGGTCGGCATAGTTGCCGGGGTTGATGCGGACCTTCTCGACCCACAACGCCGCTTCCATCGCGGCGGTCGGCACGAAATGGATGTCGGCCACAATCGGCGTCTCGAACCCGCGGGCGCGGATTTCCTTCACAAAATCAGCGAGCTTCTTGGCGTCGTTGATGCTCGGGGCGGTGAGCCGCAGGATCTCGCAACCGTTCTCCAGGATCGGCAACGCCTCACGGACACAGGCGGCCGTGTTCATCGTGTCGGAGGTCAGCATCGTCTGGATGCGAATCGGGTTGGTGCCGCCGACACCGACGTTGCCGACCATGACTTCGCGGGTCACACGACGTTGCCGGGAGAACGGGCTGGCGCAGTAATTCATGGATTGGCAGGGACTTGGTTGGTGGCCGGCGCCGTCTGGGTCTTGCGGCTCGAAGAGAACTTGTGCCCGAAGAACTTCTGGAAGTCGAAGGCCGTCACATAAAGCATGAACCCGATCAGCAACACGGCGAACGCGGTCTGCACGGCGTTGACGAACTTGGCATTGAGCGGTCGTTTCATGGCGCCTTCAATGCCGGCAAAGACGATGTGACCGCCATCGAGCACCGGCAGCGGCAGGAGGTTGAAGACGGCCAGGGCGATGTTGATGAGGATGGCGAACTTGATGCCGCGAGTGATGCCGCCGCTGCTGATCTCCATCCACCAACCACCCGCGATGCCCACCGGGCCACTGAAACTGCGGGCGCTGACGCCGGTCTGCTTGGCATGCGTCAGGGCATACCAGGTATCGCCGAGCATCTGGAACACTTCGCCAAACTGCTTGCCGGGCGTCGGGCCCGGCTTCATCACTTCAAACTCCATGTCTTCCCCCAGTGGAACGCCCAGCCGGCCCGCTTTCTCGGGACCAGTCGGCGCCGGGGTGGCGGTCAAGGTGATGACCTCGCCGTCGCGCATGACCTTGATCTTGGTCTCTTCCCCGGCGCGTTCGCCAATCAACTTCACCAATTCATGCGCGCTGGCAATCGGCACGCCTTCCACGGCCAGGAAACGGTCCCCGGCCTTGAGACCGGCCCGTTCGGCGGCGGTATCGGGATCGATCCGCGAGGCGTATGGACGCCCCGACGGATAGAGGTCGATGGTTTTGACTCCAAACTGCTTGTGAAACTCGGTGGGCAACTCGATTTCCGAACGTTGTCCTTGCCGGTCGATGGTGATCTTCACGTCCTGGTTGAGGCTCAACGCCACCCCGCGTGTCACATCCATCCAGGTCTTCACCGGGCGTCCGTCGACTTCCACGATGCGGTCGCCGGGCTTGATCCCCTTTTGTTCCTCAATGCTACCGGGTTCGACCCAGCCGACAATCGAGGGATTGACCGGCACGGCCAGACCAAACTGCCAGACGATCAACGCCAGCAAGAAAGCGAGCGCGATGTTCATGATCGGTCCCGCCACCGCCACCAACGCCTTGGAGCCGGGCGTCGCGGGCGGGAGTTGCTCCTGCTTGGCATCGGTTTTGCCTTCGATGGTTTCCATCGGCGCCATCTGCGGCAGCGAAACATAA
>JBFZFE010000022.1:0-4815 GCA_041306525.1 Verrucomicrobiota bacterium
CGTTGGGGTGAGGGATAGAAGTCCTTGTGGCCCAGCGGCACATCCTTAATAACGGCGCCGGTGGACGGGCCGGTTTCACCAGCCATCGCGACGCTGAGTAGAAGACTGCCGGTCAAGAGACCGGGCAAGATCGATTTCATCAGGTTCTCCTTAGTTTTGGTTTTTGCGGCTGCTGCCGGGGTTGGGGTGCTGTTCATGACGTCTCCTTGCTTCTGGTCCGTGTCGTGAGTTCTCGTGTTTGTCTGCATGTTCCTGTCTTATCAGTACCGGGGCCGTCACGGCCACGGTGCCGGTTAAACCCCGCAGGAGGGTGATGGTTTCCTTGTCCTTGTTGAACTCGGTCCACGACTTGATTCAAGACGCTTCCTGGGAGATTGGCAATGGATGGACCGCGCATCAGCTTGCATTTTGCGCTCAACCAAGATTGTCGGCAACTGATACCAATACCGGACCTGTTCCATGCTTGTGACGGAAAACAGCTTGTGCCCTGCGGCGACTGCAACCTATGCTGACGCCCATGAGCACGGCCCCGCCACCGGGAATCCTGCGATTGTTTTTGACCTTCCTGCGGTTGGGGGCCACGGCGTTCGGCGGGCCGGCCATGGTCGCCTACATCCGCCGCGAAGCGGTGGAACGCCAGCAGTGGCTGGACTCCCGGCGATTCGACGACGGCGTGGCGCTTTGCCAGATGCTGCCCGGAGCGACGGCCATGCAGACGGCGGCGTACGTCGGCCTGACCGCGCGCGGGTTGGCCGGCGCGCTGGCCAGCTATCTCGGGTTCGGCTTGCCGGCCTGCGGATTGATGCTGCTGCTGGCGGCAGGCTACGTCCAGACCCGGGAACTGCCGGCGGTGGCGGCCTTGTTCCAAGGCCTGACAGCCGTGGTCGTTGCCATTGTCGCCCACGCGACTTGGTCGTTCGGCGAACGCTCGCTGCGCGACCTGCGCCGGGCGCTCCTGGCCGTCGCGGCGGCGGTTTTGTTCGCGCGGGGCATCCCGCCGTTCGTCGTGATCCCGTTGGCCGCGTTGGCCGGACTGCTGTTGGCCACGACGCCGGCATGTGTGACGAACATCAGCGGCAAACCCAGCCGGGCGATGGTGTGGCTGCTGGCCGGCACGGTCGTGGGTTTCGGCGCCCTGTGGTGGCTGCAGCGTCCGCTCTTTGACCTGGCGGCGCTCATGTTCCGGATTGACCTGTTTGCCTTTGGGGGCGGGTATGCGTCCGTGCCGTTGATGCTGCACGAGGTCGTGAACGTCCGGCACTGGCTGGACGACACGACCTTTCTCCACGGCATCCTGCTGGGACAGGTCACGCCGGGGCCGATCGTGATCACCGCGACCTTTGTGGGTTATCTGGTGCACGGCCTGCCGGGCGCAGTGATCGCCACCGTGGGCGTGTTCCTGCCGTCGTTTCTGCTCGTGGTGGGGACCACGCCGTACTTTCACCGCCTCGGTGCGTCGCCGCTGTTCAACCGCCTCGTGGCCGGGGCGTTCTGCTCCTTCATTGGTTTGCTGCTGAGCGTCACCGTCCACTTTGCGACAGCGGTTCAGTGGAACGCGCTGCGGTTGACACTGGCGCTCGCCGCCCTGGTCGCCTTGCGGCTCAAGGTCAACATCCTCTGGGTCGTGTTGGCCGGGATCCTGGTGTCACTCGTGTTCCGCCGTTAGCGCGCCGGCCTGCCCCAGGCCGGCACAGACGGGACATTGCGGATCGCGCAGCAAGTTGAGTTGCCGGACCCGTAGGGTGTCGAGGTCCATCACCAACAGCTTCCCGGCCAGCGGTTCGCCCAGCCCGGCGAGCACCTTGATCGCCTCGACCGCGCCCAAGTTACCGGCCACGCCGGCGACCGCGCCGAACACTGGGAACTGCCGCTGCCACGTGGCTGGCTTCTCCGGCACCCGGCATTGCAGGCACGGCGTGCGGCCCGGCAGAATCGTCGTCACCTGCACTTCCATGGCGTACATGGCGCACTCGACCAGCGGTTTGCCCAGCGCCACGCAGGCGCGGTTCATCGCGAAGCGTTCCTCGAACAACGGCGCGGCGTCCACCACCAGATCCACACCGGCAATCAACCGCGCCGCGTTGCCCTCCCCGATGTTCTCCGGCACCGCGACCACTTCGATGTGCGGGTTGAGCGCCCGCAGCCGGGCCGCGGCGTGTTCGACGCGCGGCTGGCCAAGCCAGTCGTGCGCCATCAACGTCTGGCGGTTCAAATCGCTGGCCTTGAGGTTGCCGGCATGGGCCAGCACGATCCGCCCCACTCCCGCCGCGGCCAATTGCCAGGCCGCCGCCCCGCCGACGCCACCGCACCGCGAGACAAGCACCGACGCCGCCTTCAGTTTCTCCTGGCCGGCTTCGCCAAAACCCTCAACCCACATCTGCCACTCGTATTGCGCGCGTTCGGCGGGCGTCAACATGCGACCACCTTGCTGCCTTCGAGCCGGAGCCGCAAGTCGGCCAAGTGCTCGGCGTCCGCGCGGTTGTGCGTCACGTGCAACACGGTCACGCCCGCGTGTTTGCGCACCGACTCGAGCAACCGGTACATTTCCTGGCGCGTCTCGTCGTCGAGCGCGCTGAGCGGCTCGTCGAGCAACAACACCGGTGGACGGAACGCCAACGCCCGTCCCAACGCCACCCGTTGCGCCTCGCCGCCGCTCAGGCCCGCTGGATACCGGTCCAGCAACGCGACCAACCCCAGCAGGTTCGCCAGTTCGTCGACGCGCTCCGTGACCGGCAACCGGCGCAGTTTCAGCGCGAAGGCGAGGTTCTCGCGCACGGTCATCGAGCTGAACAGCGCCGCATCCTGCGGCACGTAACCGAGGTTCCGCCCCGCGGGCTGCTCCCCGGTCACGTCGCGGCCCGACAACGCCACCCGGCCGCCCGTGATGCGGCGCAGGCCGGCAATCGCTTCGAGGATCGTCGTCTTGCCCGACCCGGTGCGCCCCATCAACACCGCGTAACCGCCGGCCGGCACCGTGAACGACACGTCGCGGAGCGCGAACCCGCCTTGCCGGAGCGAGAGTTGTTCGACCGTGATCATGGAGCACGGAGATTGAACCGCGAAGACGCAAAGTGCGCGAAGGTTTTCATGGGGTTGGTTGCGGCAGGCGATTGACCATGCGGCGAATGCCGTCCTTCATCAGGCGCACGTTCCAGTTCAACAGGAAACCCAGACGGCAATCCCGCAGTTTCAGGTAGGTAAGCAGTTGCGCCTCGTGGATCGGCAGCAGTTCCTCGACGGCTTTGTTCTCGATGACCAAACAACCCTCGACCAGCATGTCCAGCCGGTAACCGGCATCCACTTGGATGCCGTCGTATTGGATCGGCTGCATCACCTCGCACTCGACACGCATACCGCGCTGCCGCAGTTCGTGAGCCAGACAGTGCTGGTACGCCGACTCCAACAACCCCGGCCCCAACGTACGATGCACTTTCACGGCGGCATCCACGATGGCAGTCGCGATTTGTTCAATCTCCATTTTGGTTGTTCCTTTGCGTTCTTCGCGTCTTCGCGGTTCAACGGCCTTTCACAGCACACGCTCCAGCGGCGTTTTCAGGCCAAAGGTCCGCGCGATCGTCAGCACCGCCAGCGCGGCGATGATCATGACCAGCGAGACCGCCACGGCGGCCTCGATGTTGCCGACGCTGAGCTCGAGGAACACGGTCGTTGGCAACACCTCCGTTCGCAGCCGCGTCGCCCCCGCGAAAATCAGGATCGGGCCGAACTCGCCCAGCGACCGTGCCCACGCGAGCGTGGCCGCCGTCAACACGCCGCGGCGGGCTTCCGGCAACGCCACGCGCCAGAACGCCTGGCCGCGGTTGCAGCCGAGCGTGAGCGCGACCTGTTCGCGGCGCGGGCTGATCTGGTCGAACGTCACCAGCATCGTGCGCACGGCGAAGGCGCAGGCGACTGAGAATTGCGCGAGAATCACCCCCGGCACCGCGTAGGTAAAAGGCACGATGCGTTCGATGAACTTGCCCACCGGCGTCTGGAACAAGATCAACAGGCTCAAGCCAATCACGAGCGGCGGCAGAACGATGGGAATGTCGAGGATGGCATCCACGAGTTTCTTGCCGGGAAACTGAAAGCGCGACATCAGATAGCCAATCGGCACGGCCACCACGAGCGACAAGACCGTGGTCAATGTGCAAGAGAGCAGGCTCAGCTTGATCGAGAACTGAATCTCGGGACTCCGCAACGCCTTCACGAGGTGATGCGGGGTCGTAAACGACAAATCGGCCACGATCATGCCGACAATCAACAGCACGTACACCGCGCTGAGCAGGGCGAGGCCGGTCAGGAAGGGCCAATCCGGTCGCACCCGCTTCACGGGTTGCCCCCCAACCAGCGGAACCCGGCGGACTCGAACCGTTGCCGCGATTCCGCCGCCAGCAGCGCCGCTTGAAGGCGCGCCAGTAGTTGCGGGTGCTGCGTCTCCTTGCCGACGGCATACGGCTGCGTCATCTGCGCCAACGGGTGATCAATCGGGATGCCGTCCAAGTGCTCCTGCACACTGGCCAGGTTGCTGCGGCAGGCAATGATCGCGTCGAGCGAGCCGGTGCGGAGCTGGTTGACGAGAAAATCGCCCGTGGGCGACTCAACCTTGAGTTGCGGCGCGAGTTTGTCGTAGAGGCCGAGGTCCACGAGCATCTTCCACGCGACGTTGCCCATGGCTGACTTCTCGTGGTGCGGCAATCCAACCCGCACGTCGGGCCGCAACAGGTCGGCCGGCGCGCGGATGTTGAGCGGGTTGCCCTTGGCGACGAGGATCATCAGGTGATTGTCCACCACGTTCGTCGGCGCGAGATACAGGTC
>JBFZFE010000023.1:0-2565 GCA_041306525.1 Verrucomicrobiota bacterium
GTGGAACTTGTGATCATTGCTGTGGAAAAGAACGAAGAGGCCGAATTGAACGAGGTGGTGCATGCTCCGTTCGTTCCCCGTCCGGTCTCGTTCCACGAAACCGCTTTCGGCTGCCCGCGCGATTTCCTGGACAACCGCTTCGTTTATCTCGTCGTCTCGCCCCGCGCCCGCGGCTTGTCCATTGGCATCAACATGAACCCGGACAAGCGGTGCAACTTCGACTGCATGTATTGCGAGGTCAACCGCACCATTCCGCCCCGCGAACGTCAGTTGGAGGTCGAGGTGATGGCGGCGGAGTTGAAGCGCACGATTGATTTTGTCCGCGACGGTCGGCTGCGGGAACTGCCCACTTATCGCAATCTCCCGGACGACCTGCTGCAGTTGCGTCATGTGGCACTGAGTGGCGACGGCGAGCCCACCTATGCCGAGAATTTTGCGGAGGCCGTGCAGGCCGTGGTCCATGTGCGCGCCCTGGTTCACTCGGGATTCTGCAAACTGGTGTTGATCACCAACGCCACCGGCCTCGATCAGCCACCTGTGCTCAACGCCATCAGGCATTTCACGAAGGCGGACGAAATCTGGGCCAAACTCGACGGTGGTACCCAGACCTATTTGAATCGCGTCAATCAGAGCGCGGTGCCGCTGTCCCACATCCTCGCAAACATTCTGCTGGTGGGCCGGATGCATCCGATCGTCATCCAAAGCCTTTTCCCGGCGATCAATGGCGAGGAGCCGCCGTTGGCGGAGATAGATGAGTTTGCGCAACGGCTCAACGAACTGAAACGCGCCGGTGCCCAGATCGCGCTGGTGCAGATTTACTCGGCCACCCGACCGACCGTGCGCTCCGAGTATGGGCATTTGCCACTCCGCAGCCTGTCGCGCATTGCCCAGACCGTGCGGCAGTTTACGGGCTTGAAGGCGGAAGTTTTCTGACCCTGGGTATTCCGGTTTGGTTTCCTCCTGGGTTCTGGTTCACCCGGCGGCGCAAGTCGCCGGGTGTGTCACACCACTTCTAGTTTGAGATTGCACTATTCCGAGGATACAGGCAAAGAGGGGTATGCCGAAGCGATACCACTTGAACCGGCCTGATTTGGCGCAGGCCGTTGCGGTTGAGTTGCGCACTTGCCGGGACGTCAAAAGCCAGCAGCGATTATTGGCGGCGCGGTTGGCTGCCAGCGGGCAGTTCACCGCCGACCAAATCGCCGAGCAGTTGGGCATCAGCCGCCGCCGGTTCTTCGACTGGATGAGTGCGCTTAAGGCTGGTGGTATCGCCGGCCTGCTGGAGCGCCGCCATGGCGGCGGGGCGGCCCCGCAAGTGCAAGGCGAAGCCCTCAAGGAACTGCTGGCGGGGCTGCCATCCGGTCGCTGGAAGCGGGCCAAGGAGATTCAACACTGGCTGCGAAAGGAGCATGGCGTCGGGCTGAAACTGCCCGGGGTCTATTACTGGCTGGGAAAATTGGGCGGGGTCTTGAAAGTGCCGCGCAAGACCCACGCGCAAAAAGACGCGGCCCGAGCCGAGGAGTTCCAGCGCACGCTCTGCGAACGGTTGGCGAGCTTGAACGTGGCTGGTGGAAGGCCGGTGCGGCTGTGGGTGGCCGATGAACATCGCTACGGATTGATTCCGGTGGTCCGCAAGTGCTGGACGTTGCGCGGCGTCCGTCCGACCGTGCCGTATCGGACGAAATATGAATGGGGCTACCTCTACTCGGCTCTGGAAGTGGACGGGCAAAATGCGGCGGAGTTTTTGTGCCTGCCGGAAGTGAGCCTGGAAATGAGCGGGTTGTTTCTCCAGCACCTGGCGGCGAGCGACCCGAACGCGGAACACATCGTGATTTGGGATCAGGCGGGCTTTCATCCCAAGCCGGAGCTGCACGCCGTGCCCGCCCGGGTGCATCTGGTGTCATTGCCGCCGTATAGCCCGGAACTCAATCCGACGGAAGCCATCGGCGACGTGATCAAGGATCGGATTGGCAACGTGCGCTGGGAAACCATCCCTGATCTGGAACAGGCCATCGGCGAGGAACTGCGCCCGCTGTGTGAAAACTCCGAAAACGTGCGGAGGTTGGTCGCTCACCCCTGGCTCGTCGAACAAGCAAACGCTACCGCAACCGTGAATAGTGCAATTACATGCTCAAAGGTGTATCAGGCGATCCTTCCGCGAACAACCGCACCAACGCGTTGATTCACCTATACCAAGCCGACGGCACCTCGCCGCAGGGCAAAAAGTGGCTGGCAAGTTATGCCGACAACGGACCGCAAGACCTGGATGTGGCCACCAACTACTTCCGCTTCAGCATCTGCGCATTGCCCATTTCCTCCACCGCCGCGAATCTCACTGTCACTCAAACCTGCGGCGATGGTCTGGGCGGTGGCAGCAGCCGTTTCGCCACCCCGTTCGCCCTGCCAGACGTGTCGAACACGCTGGCCATCTCCGCAGGCGGCGGCACCGTGACAGTCACTTGGCAGATGAACGGAGTGCTGCAAGCCAGGCCCGACATCGCCTCCGGCGTCTGGACCAACGTGGCCGGCTGCTCGCCCGTCACAATGCCGGCGAGATCGGAAGAG
>JBFZFE010000024.1:0-6135 GCA_041306525.1 Verrucomicrobiota bacterium
CAGACCCAATGGCTGACCGGCCGCGTGGTGCTGGGCAGCGATGTGTTCCTCGACGTGATGGACCGCAAGTTCCAGGAAGAAGTGACGGGCGCGCACGTCGGCGAGAACATCTACTTCCGTGTCGTCGACAAATCCAAGCACATCACGCCTGAGAAGGACGAGATCACCATCGAGGTGAAGACCTCGTCCGGCAAGACCAAGCCGGTGAAGATGCTGGAGACCTTTGGCGATACCGGTGTGTTCAAAGGCTACCTCACGCTGGCGCATGCCGAGGACCGCATCAATCCGGATGACCCGGTGGTTTTGCCGGTGCAGTACGGTGAAACAGTCACGCTGAGCTATCGCTCCCAGCCCGAAGGCCAACCCGTCACCCGGACCGTGCTGGTGTACAAGGGCGCCGACGGCAACGTGCTGCCGTTCACCAAGCGTTTCAAAGAACCCGAAATCGCGGTGCAGACGCAGTTCACGATCGCGGAGTCGTGGTTCGAGTTGGCCAAGAAACATCGCGAACTGGGCGAAGAGAGCCTCGCCCGACGCGAGATCGGCCAAGGCAAGAAGGTGCTCGAGGAAGTGTTGCGCGATTACCCCGACACCAAGGCCCGGGCGCAGGCGGATTACCTGCTGGCCAACCTCGCGCTGGAGTTTGCCAACATGGCCGTGGATGCCGACGTGAAGCGCAAACATTACATGGAGGCAATCGGCCGGTTCACCGATATCGTGGCCAGCTTTGCCGAAAGCCCCTATGCGCCGAAGTCGCAATTCAAGAAGGCGCTGACGTTTGAGAAGATGGGCGAGATCGATCAAGCCTGCGAAGAGTACGTCAAACTCTCCTATCGCTATCCCGACAACGAATTGGTGGCCGAGACGATTGCCCGCCTCGGACAATACTTCTTCACGAAGGCCAAGCTGATCAACGAGAAGATCGCCGCGGAGAAGGACAAGATCGCCCAGGAGAAGCTCAAGCTCGAAGCGCAGAACATGTTCACCACCGCCGCCGAAGTGTTCGGGCGCCTCGCGGTCCGGTTCCCGTCCCATGCGCTGGCCGCGAAGACCACCGTCCTCTCGGCGCAATGCTACATGCGTGCCGAGAACAACCAGAAAGCCGTGCAGGTGTTCCGCATCGTGACCGAGGACGTCAATGCCGACAAGGAAGCCCGCGCCGAAGCGATGTACTGGTGTGGCGATGCCTACATGAAACTTGGCGCTGCGACGGGCAAGGGCGCGCCGGCCACGGGTGACCCGCTGGTGGAAGCTTACCGGATGTTCAAGCGGCTGACCTGGGACTTCCCAGAGACCAAGTGGGCGAAGTTCGCCCGTGGTCGCTTGACCGAACCGGCGCTGGCCACCGTGGCGAAAGGCGACGAGAAGTAGCCGGCATGAGCCACGCGCCAGTCAAATTGTCGGTCAGCGAGACAGCGCTGTGGCAAACAGTGAGTGCCGGTCGGTTGGCGTCGTTGTTTGCGACCCGGAGCCGGGTGGATGTGGGTTGGTGGTTCTGGAGCGCCCGGCTGCATGCCGCCGTGCTCGGGGATGAGTTGGTTTTGTTTGCGGCCGGCAGTCGGCCGTTCGTGCAGCGAACCCCCTTACCGGCGGTGTGCGCGAGCTTGTACAATCATGTGACCGGCGAAGTCGTGCTCGCCCCCGCACCGGCGACCGCGGTGCGCCGGTTGCGAATGGCGCCCGTCGATGGGCAGAAGTTGTTGGCAGTCATCAAAGGAGAATGAGTCATCATGTTGGAATACATCATTAAAGGCGGCCCGCTGATGGTGGCCTTGCTGGCCGAAAGCATCTTGGCGCTGGGAATTCTGATTGACCGGGCGCTGGCTTACCGGGCCAACGCGCGGGTGGACGTGCGCTCGTTGCGGGCGAAGATGCTCGCGTTGTTGCGCGACGACAAAGTCGAGGAAGCCGCGGAGCTTTGTGCCAACACGCCGGGGCCGGTCTCCGCTGTGCTGCTGGCCGGCCTGCAGTCCTACAACAAACATCGGCGGCTGACGAAACAGGCGATGACGTTGCGCCCGTTGGTCGAGGACGCCCTTGAAGACCAAGCCTACGCGGCGATGAACGCGGTCCAGAAACGGCTCAATGTGCTGGCCTTTGTCGGCGCCTCCGCCCCGCTCTTCGGGATGACCGGTACGGTGACCGGCATGATCAAGTCCTTCAACGCCATTGCCGGCGCGGGAGCGCTGGAAGGCGGCATTGTGGCGGGCGGCATCTCGGAGGCGTTGATCACGACGGCGGCCGGTCTGTTGATCGCCATGGCCGCGGTCATTCCGTATCACTACTTCACCAGTCGCGCCGACCAGATCGAAATGGAAATCCACGAAGCGGGCGCGGAACTGCTGGATTTTGTGACGCTGCGTCACGCCGAACCGTCCGAATAACCCGGGAGACTGGCGCATGGCGTTTGGCAGACTCCGCAAAAAGCGCGGCGAGACTTCGATTCCCACCGATTCGTTGTCCGACATCGCTTTTCTGCTGATCATCTTTTTCATCCTGACGACCTCGATCCGGCGCACCACGGGGTTTACGGCCGATCTGCCATCGGCGCAGAAGACGCCGCCGCAGACACAGCAGACGGAAAAGACGCCAACCATCGCGCTCAAGGATGATACGTTGCGGCTGGATGGCAATGTCGTTTCATTGGCGGATCTGCGCACGAAGTTGCTGGCCATGAATCTCGCGGCGAAGCCCGAGAATGATCGCATCATCATCCTGGAAACAGCCGGCAAGGTGCCCTATCAGCAGTATTACGAAGTCATGGCCCTGGTGACCGGCACAGGTGGCATTGTCGGGCTGGTGGCTGAGGACGATGCAAAGGCGGGGGCGAAATGAAGATGCCGCGCCGTCGTCGTCGCGAGATCAACATGGCCACGACCAGCATGGCGGACATTGCGTTCCTGCTGATCATCTTCTTCATTCTCACCAGCAATTTCGCCA
Source organism: Verrucomicrobiota bacterium (assembly GCA_041306525.1). GTDB lineage: Bacteria > Verrucomicrobiota > Verrucomicrobiia > Palsa-1439 > Palsa-1439 > JBFZFE01. The sequence goes on from JBFZFE010000024.1 coordinate 2,941, forward strand.
AGGAAAACGGCATCAAGTTCACGCCACCCAAAGCCCCGGAGATCCAGACACTCAAGGAAAGCCGCGTCTCGGTCTTGGTGGATGAAAAAGGCGACATCTATCTGCAAGGCAAGAAAGTGGCGGACGCCAAAGCCATCGAATGGGGCGTCGCCGCGTTGCTGGCCAGCGCCCAGACACCCGAGGCCAAGCAGGTGATGTTCAAGTGTGACAATCACGCCGACCGCTCGGTGTTCGAGCCGGTCATCGAGTCCATCTCCAAGGCCGGTGGCATCCTCGTCGCCATTGGTGACAAAGCCAAGGCAACCGACGCCACGCCACGTTAAGCAGAAGGAAAAGTCATGAACAACAATTCTCCCCACCTCGACCAGTTCTCGCCGCACAAACTGTTGACGGGCTTCACGCGCAGCCGCTTTTGGATGTGGATGGTGATGGCCATCGCCGTCCATGTGCTGTTCATCGGGGCGCTGTCGCTCGGCTACATTCGCGACAATTATATCGACCCCGAAGGCGCCCAGGCCCGCAAAACGGCGGCCGAGGCGGCCGCGAAGGCCGAGGCCGAGAAGAATGCGCCCAAACCGCCGGTGAGCTTGCCGCCGGATACTGCCGCGGCGACGAATGCAGCGCCGACCAATGCGGTCGCGGCGACCTTCGCGCCGGCCACCAACTCCTTGCCGGATATTCCTGAGGACCGCAAGGACACCGCCGTGGTCAAGGCCATCACCGCCGTGGCTCAAACCAACGAGATCCCCAAGATGCCGGATGATCTGGGCCTCTCGATTCGCGACACGCAAATCCGCTAAGCCAGCCTCTCGAATCCATGTTGCGGGTCATCTCCAACCCACCGCCGCCCCTGGACCGCGTTCGCGCGGACCGCTGGCTGCCATTGCTGTTGTCGGCGCCCTTGGGGTTGCTGGCCACGCTGGCGTTGCCGGTGGCGATTGGGTTGCCGGAAGTGTACCTGCGGTTGCTGGAGAAGTTTCCCGCGTTCAAGCCCGCTTTTCTGGCGGTGGACGTTGCCGGGTTGGTGAATCTCCTCGGCATCTTTACCGGCTTCTGCGGAATTGCCTGGCTGGCGGGACTGATCCTCGGGCTGGTGCGGCGACCGTGGGCGTTGTCGCTGGTGCGGAAAGGTTACCTCCTGGTGCTGGCGTGGTTTGTGGTTTACAGTTATGTCGTCTTCGCGGTGACCGGCGTGATTCATGCCCGGGACCTGTTGTTGGATGGCGCCAAGGTGGATGCGGTGGCGCTGTTTTACCTGCGGCTGGACTTCATCTGGCCGGCAACATTGTTGCTGCTGCTGGTCGCCGGGCTCTACGTGATTGCGTGGCAGCGGTTCGCGTTGAACGTCTATGCCGGTGCCGATGAGCAGACACCGGAGCGGGGCGACCGCCTCCTCGAAAACATCCGCGCCAACGGTGCCGAGCCGCATTACCGGCAGAGCTGGCTGAGCAGTTGTGGGATTCACATCTTCGTGATCATTCTCCTGCCGATGTTGCTGCAGCTGATCGGTTGTGTGGACAGCTACCGGGTCCCGCACGGCAGCGGCAAGGCCGGCACGGGCGACCCCGTTGTGGCGTTGGTGAAGCTGGTCAAACCGAAGAAGAAAGAGAAGAAGAAGTACATCGTGCGTCCCGATGCCGCGATCTACTTTCATGTTCCTGACCTCGATGAATCCGAGATCATGCAGAAGGTCGAGGAGGTCACGCAGTTGACGTACAAGGTCGATCCGTCCACGCGGACTGGGCGGGGCGGGCGCGGCGGCAAGATGGGGCGCGGCGGCGGCGACCAGGGCGGTTGGCCCGAGGGCATGAAGAACGGCGTCGTGCGTTTCATCCGCATGGAATACAAAGGCGCGGGCTGGGACGACGGCATGGACGACGTGAGCCGGGCGGACATGAATTTCCTGGCCGAGTTCAAGAAGATCACCGGCTTCCGCGTCGCCAGCAAGAGCGAGAGCCATCCGATCCGTTTGCTGAAGAAATACGACAAGGGCTTCGCACCGCCCTTCGTGTACATGACCGGCGATGGTGGCATCAACGTCTCGGCGGAAGAGATCAAGATCCTGCGCGAGTATCTGCTGGATGGCGGGATGTTGTTTGCCGATTGCGGCAGCCCGTCATGGGACCGGAGTTTTCGCGTGTTTGCGCAGGCATTGTTCCCGGCTGAACCGTTGCGCAACATCGCCGATGACGACCCGCTTTTTCAGGAGCCCTACACATTCCCCAACGGCGCCCCGCCGCTCTGGCATCACGGCGGCACGCGCGCGTTCGGTATCAAGCACAAGAACCGCTGGTGCGTGTTCTACCATCCCGGTGACATCAACGATGCATGGAAGACCGGCAACTCCGGGATGAATCCCGAGTTGGCCAAGGGCGCGATGGAGATGGGAATCAACATCATCTACTACTCGTTCACGCAATATCTGGAACTGACGGCCAAATACCGAAAATGATGGGCAAGCTTTATCTCTATTTCGGCATCACCGGCATCGCCTCGATCCTGGCGTGGGCGGTGGCTTTGGGGTTGTTCCTTTACTTTGCGCGTCAGGCGCAGCGCACGAAGTTCTATTGGATCGGGGCGGCACTGGCGATTGGCGGGTTGCTGTTGGCGAACATCAATTCGCATTTCATCGGCCAGATTGAAGTGGACCGCAGCGCTGAAATTGCGGCGGGGATCGAGCGGCAGAGACAACTCCGCGCCACGCTCGCCGAGGACGCCAAAAGCAAGGCCGCCAATGTTCGCTTCGCCGAAGATTCGCCCACCGACGCCCTCGACATGGCGGGGCTGCGCAATGCCAGTCAGCTCGACAAATATGAAGCGGCCGCCGCTGAGGAAGAGAAGTACGCCTACCGCCGCAGAGGCAAACAGCAACGCGCCGTCAGCGCCGTGCCCGAGACCGGCATGGGCGTTGTGGCGAACGCCTCCACTGTCGATGCCAAGCAGGCCCGCACCATGCTCGAACCCGATTTCATTAATGCCAACCGGCTCGACCGCTTCAACCTGTTGTTTGCCCGGTTCGCCTTCTGGCTCGCCCTCGCCCTGGTCAGCTTCGATTACCTCAGCCGCTTCAACCTCACCCGCGGTCATCTCTGGCCGTTGCCCATCAGCGGTCATTACCTCGACAACCTCTGGCCCAAACACCTCACCACCTGGTTTCGCTCCGCCGCCCGCGATGACTGGCGCGACTACCTCGAA
>JBFZFE010000025.1:0-7936 GCA_041306525.1 Verrucomicrobiota bacterium
CGGGCACCACGTGGTTGCAGGCCGACCCCGCCGACACACCGTACGCGCCCCGCTGGAGCGCCTCGATGGGAGCGACCTGGCGATTCCTGACCCGGTTCACGTGGAGTGTGGACGGCTCATTTGTGGATGAGCAACTTGCCCTTTCGCGGGACCGCACCTCTGCCGCCGCCAATGGCTCGCAAGTGGACCGGTATTTCCTGCTGGGCGCACGGCTCGGATACGAATTGCCGGTGCCGTGGAACGCACGGCGAGCCGAACTGTTCATTGCCGGCGAGAACCTGACCGGCGCGAACTACGAATACAAACCCGGTTACCCAATGCCCGGTATCAACGGCATGGGCGGAATCAGGGTCCGGTTCTAAACCAATCCTCAACCCCCGTTTACTTCAATGTGCAAACCTTCCTCTGAAACAAATTCAGGCGCCGACCCGCGGGTCGCGTTCTTCGACCATCACGCCGCGCACTGGGACCAAGCAACGGCCAACCAGGCCGAAAGTCTTCGTCGTTTGGGTCTGTTGCGCGACCGTTTGCGGCTTCAGCCCGGGAGCAATGTCTTGGAGGTCGGGTGCGGCACGGGATTGATCACGGGTTGGCTCGCCGCAGCGGTCCGACCCGGTCGCGTGTTGGCAGTGGATTTCTCGCCGGCAATGTTGGCCCAAGCGGGCGCCAAGAACATCCCGGCGGAGTTCCAGCTCCTCGACATTTGCGCGGAAGCGCCTGAAGAGGGGGCCTTCGACCTGGCGCTGTGTTTTCAGTGCTTTCCTCATTTCCGCAATCACCCCGCCGCCTTGCGTCACATCGCCCGTGCATTGCGGCCCGATGGTCGCTTGGTGGTGCTGCACCTGCAGGGCAGCGAACAGATGAACACGTTTCATCGTCACACCGGCGGGGCGGTGCATGCGGACGTGTTGCCGTCCGCCGACCGCTGGCCGCACCTGTTGGCGCTGGGCGGGTTGCAGCTCGTCGGGTTGGAGGACCGTGCCGACTTGTTTCTGCTCGAAGCCCGGCAAGCTCCGCGATGAACAACTGTTTCCAGCGGAAGGCCGGTGGGAGCGCGGCTTGCCTCATGTGGCTGGCGTTTCTGCTGGTTGCCAGTTGCGACAAGCCGGTGCCGCCGACCGCGCTCAAACTGGCAGTTTCCTCCTCCTATCTCGAATGTGCCGCGCGCGATCTGCTGGGTGAACAGGTCGAGTTTGTCCGCCTCGCCGAACCCGGTGCTTGTCCCGGTCACTTCGACCTCCGCCCCAGCCAGATCACCGAGTTGCGGGATTGCCGGGCGCTGTTGCGGTTCAACTTTCAAGACTCGCTCGATGCCAAACTCACCAACCTGACTGGCCCTCACCGGCCGATTGTGGAAATCACCCTCTGCGGCGGCATGTGCGAGGCGTCCAGCTATCTGACAGCCTGCCGGCAGTTGGCCGAAGCATTTGTGGCCGCGCAGTTGCTGTCCCGCGAGGGGGCCGCTGCCCGCTACAACCAGATCGCCGAACGCGTCAACGCCTGTGCCGCGAAGCTGCAGGCCGATGTGAAAGAGGCCGGCCTGCAACAGCTGCCCGTCATCACCAGCGGCCATCAGAGAGCGTTCTGCGAAGCGCTCGGATTACACGTCGTGGGCACATTCCGCGCCAGTGACGCCTCGCGGATCAGCGAGATCAACCACCTGATTGAAGTGGCGCAAGCCGCCGGGGTCAAACTCGTCGTCGCCAACCGGCCCGAGGGACGTCGGCTGGCCGATGCACTGGCCGAACGCCTGTCCGTGAAAATGGTCGAGTTTGGGAATTTCCCCGACCCTCGGACCGGTGAAACGGCGTTCGATGCGTTGCTCGCGGCCAACACACGCGCCCTGTTGGATGCTGCACGATGAGTCTGCCCGGCGACCTCATTCGCGTGGAAGATCTGATGGTCACGGCCGGCCATCGTCGCATTCTGGATGTCCATCGCCTGGCCGTTCATCAAGGCGAACTGCTCGGTCTGCTCGGTCCCAACGGCGCCGGCAAGAGCACGTTGATTCGCTGTTTGCTCGGTCTCCAGCGACACGCCTGCGGTGTGGTCGCGGTCCTTGGCCAGCGCGTGGACACACTGAACACCTTTGCCCTGGCTCGATTGCGTCAGGCCATCGGTTACGTCCCGCAACTCTTGCCGATTCACAGTGAGTTGCCCCTGACGGTTCGGGAGACGGTGGCCATTGGGCGGACCGGCCGCGCGGGGTTGTTTCGGCGGCTGCGGCGCGAAGATTGGCAAATGGTGGACGAATGGCTGGCTCGCCTCGGCCTGAGCGATGCCGCCCATCGCGGGTACGCGGAACTTTCCGGCGGCCAGCAACGCAAAGCGCTCATTGCCCGCGCCATGTCCCAGCAACCAGCATTGCTCCTGCTCGATGAACCGACCGCCAACCTCGATCTCGGTTCCCGCGAACGCATGGTCGCGTGCATCCAGCAACTCCATCAAGAGACTCACGTCACCATCGTGCTGGTCTGTCATGAACTCGAAGTGCTGCCGCCTGCGTGTCGCCGGGTGGCCCTGCTCCGGGAAGGACGCTTCGACACCGAAGGGTCACCGGAAGAAGTCTTCACCGCGGCGCGCATCGCGGCGTTGTATGGCGAAGGGCTGGCCGTCGTCCATTGCGGGGACCGCCATGCCATCTTGCCGGGCGGAGGGGCGCCGTGATGGACCTGACCTTCTGGTTGCCGGTCATGGTGGCCGGGCTGGTCGGCGGCGCGTCCAGCGGAGTGCTTGGGGTGTACATCGTCGGCATGCGCATTCCGTTTCTCGGTGTCTGCGTTTCGCATGCTGCGCTGGCGGGCGCAGTGTACGGCGAACTGGCCGGCCTGGAAGGCGCGATGCTGCTGGTACCGGCGCTGGTTGGCGCTGTGATCACTGCCTTGGTTCTGGGCTTGAGCGAACCGCACCGGGTCGGCATGGATTCCAACGTCGTGATGAGCATCCTGTTCTCGGCGACGATGGGTTTTGCGTTTCTGGGCATCGGCCTGTTTGGCATTCTCGGCAAGAGCGACAACAACGTGCGCAACCTGCTCTGGGGCAGTCTGGTGTTTTGCCGCTGGAGCGACGTGCGTTGGGTGCTGCTCACCGCTGGGGCGCTGGCGGCGTTCCTGTTCGCGTTTCACAAGGAAATGCGGGCCATTCTGTTCTCGCGCCATGCTGCCGAAGCCGCCGGCATCCACGTCACGCTTGTCTGGACCTGTTTCCTGGTACTCACCGCCGCGGTGCTCACCGTTAACTTCCAGACCGTCGGCGGCCTGATGATTTACAGTCTGATGACCAATCCCGCGGCCGCCGCCTTTCAACTGGTCAAAGGCTGCCGGCGCGCCCTGGTGTTGGCGGCCGTGCTCGGGGGCTTCAGCAGCGTGGGCGGATTCCTGATCGCGCTGCTCACTGACCTGCCCAACGGAGCGGTGGTGGTGCTGTTGTCTTCTGCTTTGGTTCTGATCGCTGCCGTGGTGCGACGTTGGCACGCGTGGTGAGTCTTCGCTGGCGGCACGTCAACTCGGCAGTTGGCGGGCTGCGCATCATCGTTGTAAAGTAGCCCCTGTCGGAATCGACCCGGGCCGGGGTGCCCGGGCAAACACAAGGTCAATGGGAGGAGCACAACATGAAACGTGGTCTGTTCATCGCGGCTGTACTGGTTGGTCTGGTGGGTTTGTCACTGCCCTGGTTGCGGGCACAACAGGCCGGTGAAGTTCGCGACGGTGTTTTCATCCATCTCAGTCATGGTGCCGCCGAACCGCACCGGGTGACAATGGCGTTGCGCATGGCGGAGTTGATGTCCGAAGACAAGGATGTGCTGGTGTACTTCGACATTAAAGGCATTGAGGTCGTGCTCAAGGATGCCGCCGATGTCCAATACAAGGAGTTCCCCGCCGCCAAGGCGCAACTGGCCCGGCTGGCAGAGCGAAAGGTGACGCTGATGGCCTGTCCCGGTTGCCTCAAAGCGGCCGGCAAAACGACAGCTGATCTTGCGCCCAGCATCCAAGTCGCCGACAAGAAAGCGTTCTTCAATTTCACCAAGGGACGCATCCTCACGCTGGACTACTGACAATCAGTCACAAGGTCCATGAGCCACGTCGATGCCAAAGCCGCCACCTGGGACGAACATCCGCACCAGGTGGCGCTTGGCGCCGCAATCGCGAGGGCTGTCGCGACGCGGCTCCCCGATAATCAACACCCCCAATTTCTCGATTACGGCTGCGACACGGGGCTGGTTTCCTTGCCGTTGGCCGGTCGGTGCGCGACTGTTCTCGGCGTGGATTCCTCGGCCGGTGGGCTGACGCAACTGGCAGCCAAAGCACGCGCCAAAATGCCTCTGGGAACTGCTGATTCGGGTTGGGCACCGCCAAAACGTGGACGATCAGACCGAAGCGCCAGAGGTCTGGCAAGCCAGCGCACTCCAAAAGAATCGCGGCGAGGCCGAGTCCGACGAGACGCCGCTGTGGTGTGCGGCAAGCCGCTCCCACAACTTGTTCGGCGCGGGTTTGCCGCAAACTACAGCGGCTTGTCGCAAGCTCCAATCCTGACCGCGCCCGTAATGGTGACCGCCAGATCTCCCGGCATTGGAGACCTTCGGTCGCCGGAGTGCGGGGTCAGAGACCCCCGCACAACAGAGCGGGAAGGAATCGAGTTGTGTCCGTCAAGTTCAGCAGCCATTCTTCATGTTGTTCCACCGCCAACGCCCGCACCAGGCGCAGGCAACTCGCTTCGTTTGGAAAGATCCGAATCACGTGCGTGCGCCGTTTGTCCCACCGGCAAGAAGACGTTGCGCTGGGTCGCGGCGAAAGCCGGCCGAGCCGGGTACGTTGATTTTGACCAGTCCTGCGGTCGGGTGGAGTGGGCGACCGGTTACGCCGACACGGAGATCGAGGACATTCATGGTCGCGAAGTAATGCTGGGCATCGGCAGTGATGACGGGATCCGTATCTGGCTCAACGGCAAATTGGTTCACGACCACGAAGTCGGGCGCGGTTACAGCGCCAACACCGAGCATGCCCGGGTCCGTCGCCAGCCCGGCACCAACCGCATCCTCGTGAAGCTGGTCAATTACCTCAACGGCTGGGGATTCGGCATCAGTTTGCCGAAGGCAAATTTCTGAGGAACTCGGCCAAGGCGGTCCGGTAGGTGTCGAGACTGACGAGGAAGGCTTCGTTGTGGCCGCCGCGGAGTTCGACGAGTTGTTTGGGCGCGGGAGCTGCGGCGAGCAATTCCTCAGCGTGCGGCATCGCGAAGATTTCGTCTTCCCGGCTGTGCAGGATCAGCAGCGGCGCGCGCAGTCGCGGCATCTTGCTCAGACTGTCGTACTTGTTCTGCACCAGCCAGCGGACCGGCAGGAAGGGGAACAGCTTCTGGCCGACGGCAGCAATGGAAGTGAACGGCGCCTCCAACACGATGCCGGCCACCTGACGCGTCACGGCCAATTCCACCGCCACGGCGGTGCCGAGCGATTCGCCGTAGAGGACCGGCACCACGCCACGCTGGCTGAGCCATTGATACGCGGCGTCGGCATCCCGGTAAGTGCCTTGTTCGCCCGGTATGCCTGCGCTGCGACCGTAGCCGCGGTAATCAATGATCAACGTCGCGGCGCCGAGTTTGTGGAAGATCGACAGCTTTTCGAGCCGGTGAGAGATGTTGCCGGCGTTGCCGTGGAGGAAGAGAAAGGTCGGGGCGGCAGCATCCTGACCGGGCAAATACCAGCCGTGGATCTTCACGCCGTCCGCGGTCGTGAGCCAGACCTCCTCGTAAGCGAGGCCGGCTTGGGACGGCGTGCCGGCCATCGCGGTCATCGGGTAATAGAGCATCTTCGGTTCGCGCCAACGCAGCAGGAGCGAGATGGCCACCAATCCGCAGAAGAAGAGCAACAGGTAGGATAACATTCGTTTTCTCATTGAGGGACAGACTCCAGGGATTGCAGCCGCGCCTTGTACCAGCTCGCGGCGTCGGTCAGCCCGAGTTTCTGGCTGATGCCGTGGAGTTGCCGGTAACGTTCGAGCAGGTCGAAGCCGACGCTTTGGTGCAGTTTCCGCAGGCAGACGGGGCAGAGATGCAGCGGTTGGCTGTCGCTCTCGGCGAGGTGGTTGGAACCGTTCATCAGACAGGCGAAATGAATGCAGTGTGCCAGGCCGAACATGTGCCCGGTCTCGTGGGCGAGCACCTGACAACTCCGCCGCAAGATGAGTTGCTGATAGCCCGCATCGCGTTTGGCGCCATGAAAGGCAGGATCATACCGGGCGAAGCTGTACACGCCGACCCGCTCGCGCAGTGACGCCATGCCGAAGACGAAGTTCCAGGAGTCCTCGGGATAGAGGTCGGTCATCGTGATGCCGAGCAGACAGAAGGCGTCGGGGGGTAATCGGCGTTCCAGCACCTGCATGATGTCACCGGCATGGAGCTGCTTGTTCTTGGTGAAGCGGTTGCGGCGCGTTGCCACGGCTTTCTCGTCCACCTCCTGCGCCCGCAAGAGGCGGGTCTCCAGTCCGAAGAACGCCGCCGCAAACTCGCGCAACGAATCGAGCGGCGGACTTTCATCCGCACGGAATGTGCCGAGTGGCTGGAGGAAGATGACGCGACGTTTCGGATCGGGTTTGTTGTACTGGGCGGCGACAAACCGGGCGTAGGTCTGACCGGCTTCGCGGTGTGCGCCGAGCCAGTCGTGTGCTCGCGGCGCGGGAATCGGCGCGAACTGCTCGCTGGGACGAAACGCGCGCAGCAGTACCGGCGAGAGCCCGTTGGTCGGTCCAATGGCGGCCAGCTGCTGGGCGGCGGTCGGCGGCTGGAATGGCTTGCCGGCCAGCGCCGGCAGGCTCAGCGCGAACAGCAGGAGGGCGATGGTTGCGGAGTTCACGTGGCGCAATTACCGGCAAGCGGAGTTGTCGTCGAGGAGTTCGCGGACGGACGCGCGGATCTCGGGGTCGGTGGCGTCCCGGAATTCTTCGAGCACCGGGAAGATGACGACGCCCAAGGCCTGCAACTTCGTCTGTGCGGCCTTGCGAACGGCGAACTCGGTGTGGCCGAGTTGCTGGACGAGTTGGCGGACTTCGTTCTGCTTTTCCTTGGATAAGTCGTCCTTGGTCACGGCCCCGGCAACCAGCCAGCGCTGGGCGCGGGCAGCGGCGAGGAAGTCGTCCTCCTTCATGAATCGCGTGCTGCCGTCCAAGAAGAGGACCTCGCGGGAGCCGTTGACGGCCACGGGCGCAGCGGCGACCAGCTTGGCGGCATCTTTCTGCGGGCTTAAGCCGGGGCAGTACTCGAAGGGCCGTTTGTCTTCAGCATTCTGCGGGTTGGTCCACAAGCACAGGTCGGCGCTTTTCAGGTACGCGTCCTTGAGTGCCGCCAGCTTGTCGGGCAGGTTGCCAGCGTGGTCGGCGGCCCACATCTGTAACGCGAGCCCGATCTGGCGGAGATTGGCGAGATTGGCGACCGCGCGTCCATCGCCGGCCGCGCGCAGTTTGGTGTAGGAACTGATGAGCCAGGCGTTGGCTTTGGGGTCGAGGATGAATTCGAGTGTGATGCCGGAGCGGCTGCCTTCGCGCTGCAACTCGATCCAAGCCCGGCCGGCTTCGTCTTTGTCGCCGATGCGCTCGTTGGCGGGCAGGTATTTGTCGCCGCCGAACTCGCGCTGGAGCCCCTTGCTTTCATCGGTGCTGGCCACCAGTTGGAGCCACATGCCCGTCGAGAGCGTTTTGGCGGTGGCAACATCGTTGTTGCCGGCAGCGGCAACAAACTTCTCCCAAACAACGGTCGGCGAGTCCGCCGGTAAGAGTTGTTTCGGGTTGCCGCCGACGGCCTTGAAGCCGGCAAGGGCGGGGCCGCGGAGTTGATCGTTGCGGGTGGCCTTCAGCAGCGTGGTCCAATCGGCCAGCGCCTTGGCCTTGTCGCCCTTGGCCCGGTACGCTTCGGCGCGGTAGTGGAGGGCGGGCTCCCGAAACAG
>JBFZFE010000026.1:0-3362 GCA_041306525.1 Verrucomicrobiota bacterium
GCAAGGGCTCCTTCAAGTCGTGGCTGATCACGTAGGTGTACTCGTCCATTTCCTTCTGCGTCGCCTTCAACTGCTTCTGGGCGCGCTCCAGCTTCGCCTGCGCCTCTTCCACGCGCCGCATGACATCGCTCAATTCCTTGGCCACCTCGTCCACCTCGGCCAGATCACTGTCGAGCCGCTCGCCTTTGGCGCCGCCGCCGACGCTGACACGCTTGATGAATTCGTGCAACTCGCGCAGCGACGACCTGACCGGCGCGGAGACCAGAAACGAGGCACCGACGGCCACCACCAGCAGCACGGCGCCCACACCCAAGTTCCACAGCGCCGTCAGCATCAACTGCCCGGACATCGCCGCCCGGCCCATTCCGACCTCGACCATCCCAAGTTTGGCGGCATTGGAGATGATGGGAACCTTGACCAGCACCAGGCCGGCCGGCTCAACGTTCTGCGGGGGACGGAAAATCACGTTGTCATTCTTGCCCAACACCCGCAGGTAGAGCACTTCCTCCTCGGTGACGGATTGGGCGACGGCGCGCTCGACAAGGTTGGCATCATTCTGCTCCACGCCCGGGATGACGGCCCGGGCCACCACCCGCGCCACCGTGCCGGCCCGCACCTTGGCGGCGTTCTCTTGCGTGTCCAAATCGCGCAAAAGATGCACGGTCGTCAAGATGACAACCGTGCCCAGAGTAATCGTGGCGACGCACGCCGCGTATTGAACTTTGACGTTGTACTTTCCCGCCATGGAGAGAGCGGCCTCGTGTTGCGCAACATTCTGTGCTCGCCCTCTTTAAAGGTCAAGCACCCGCTGTGCGCGTTCGGCCCACTCGACTTCCCCCCGCGCGCCCGGTATCTTGCGGCAGACGAGATGAAAACAGTCAAACTCAACGTTGCCGGCATGACCTGCGCCCGGTGCGCCCAACACGTGCAGGAGGCCCTCACTCAACTCCCCGGCGTCGAGACCGCCAGCGTCAATTTCCTCTCCAAACAAGCCCACGTCACCGTCAACGACCCCGCACTCACCACCAACCAACTGCTCAGCGCCATCACGCAAGCTGGTTACGCCGCCACCGCCACGACCCCCGAGTTTCGCCCCGCCACGGAACGCTCCCTCTTCCACAAACAGCTTTTCTACACCATCACGGCCGGCGTCCTGATCTTTGGCGGCTGGATCCTGGCCGCGCTGCACGCCGTCCCTTACCAACTCTCCTTCTCGATGATCGTGGCCGGCACAATCCTGGCCGCGCTGCCGATTTACCGGCGCGCCATCGCCGCGCTGCTGGCCAAACGCATCGAGGCCGACCTGCTGGTCGCCATCGCGGTCACGGCGGCGGCCAGTCTGGGCGAGTTCATCGCGGCCGGGGAAGTCGCGTTCATCATGCTCCTGGGCGAGCAACTCGAGAAATACACGACCGACCGCGCGCACCGTTCTCTCGGCAACCTGCTGAGCCTGGTCCCGCCGCTTGCGAGCGTGCGGCGCGGCGAAACCGAAACCGAAATACCGGCCAGTGAAGTCCAGGTCGGCGACACCGTCGTGGTCCGTGCCGGCCACCGCGTGCCCGTTGACGGCGTGGTGCGCAGCGGGGAAGCGACGTTGAACCAGGCGCCCGTGACCGGCGAGAGCATGCCGGTCGAGAAGAAAGCCGGCGACGAAGTCTTCGTCGGCACCCTCGCCGAAACGGGCGCGCTGATCATCGAAGCGACACGGGTGGGCGAAGACACCACGCTGGCCCGCATCGCCACCTTGGTTGAAGCCGCCCAGCAACGTCATGCACCGATCCAGCGCACGCTGGACCGGCTGGCCGGCTGGCTCGTGCCGGTCATGCTCGTGCTGGCCGTGTTGGTGTTCCTGCTGACCGGCAGCCTGCATCGCGCCATCACGGTGCTGATTGTGGCCTGTCCGTGCGCGTTGATCCTGGCCAGCCCGACTGCGGTGATGGCGGCCATCGCCCGCGCCGCCCGCGCCGGGGTGCTCATCAAGGGCGGTCAACACCTCGAAGCCGCCGCCCGCCTGCACACCATCGTGTTCGACAAGACCGGTACCCTCACGCACGGTCAACCGGAGGTCACGCATGCGCACCGCTTCTGCGACGAACACACCGAAGCCGAGCTCTACCAACTCGCCGCTGTCGCGGAAAAAATGAGCGGCCATCCCCTCGCCCGGGCCATCATGCGCAAAGCGCAATCGTTGGGACTGGTCACCGCCGATCCCGCGAAGTTCGAGGCGCACCACGGTCGCGGCGTGACTGCCGACCACGGCGGACGCCGCCTTGTTGTCGGTCATCAACGCCTGCTGAACGAGCATGCCGTCCCGCTCTCCGCGGCGCACAACGCCCATGTGGAAGAACATCACGAAGCCGGTCACACCACCGTCCTTGTCGCGCACGACGGCAAAGTCTGCGGCTCGATCTGCATCGCCGACACCGTTCGCGCGACCGCCAAACAAGCCGTCGCCAACCTGCGCCGCCTCGGCATCCGCAAGATCGTGATGCTGACCGGCGACAACCATCGGGTCGCGCTCCAGATTGCCGGGCAGATTGGCCTGGACGAGGTCAAAGCCGAGGTGTTGCCGGACCAGAAAGCCGCGCACATCGAAGAACTCAAGCGCGGCGCACCCAAGAATACCGGCGTCGCGATGGTCGGCGACGGCGTCAACGATGCCCCCGCGCTGGCGGTGGCCGATCTCGGCATCGCGATGGGCGTCAGCAGCACCGATGTCGCCCACGAAGCCGCCGATGTGGCGTTGATGGCGGATGACTTGGAGAAGATCGGGTTTGCGGTCGGCCTGAGCCGGCACGCCGTGCGCATCATCAAACAAGGTCTCGCCTTTGCGCTCGTGTACAACGTCGTGATGATCGCCGCCGCCTCGGGCGGTCACCTCCACATGATTGGCGGCGCCATCGCCCACCAGTTCAGCAGCGTCCTGGTGATCTTGAATGCCATGCGCCTGCTGCGTTATCGGTAACACCATGCCTGATCCCAAAATTCGCATCGCCAAGCTCGATGAACCGACGCTGGACAAAATCCGCGTGATGGAAGAGGAACTCGGCGCGCCCATCCTGGCTCTGGAGCCTTACTTGCCGGCCGCGGCGCTCACCCCCGACCAGGTCGCGCGCCTTCAGCAACTCGAAAAAGAACTCGGCGTCATCCTGCTCGCCTACCGGCCGGACTAAGCTTGCCCGGCAACGTTCGTGCGGTGTATTCATTCGGCCCCATAACCCACGGAGAACAGCCATGCCCAAGACCAACAAGGATTTTCTCAATCCCAAGCTGCCCATCGCCCAACGCGTCAACTCCCTCATCGCGCAGATGACGCTCGCGGAGAAGGTGTCGCAGATGGTGCACACCGCCCCGGCCATCGA
>JBFZFE010000027.1:0-3499 GCA_041306525.1 Verrucomicrobiota bacterium
AATGAAGTCCCAGGGATGCATCGCGGTCAGTTCCCGGACCCAAGCCGTCGTTCCCGGCAAGTAGTCGATCTCCAAGACTGATAGGAAATTGCTTTTGCGGAGGGGGCCAGAACGGGCGGCAGCAGGGGGGTTAAGGGGGGAGCTCTGGGGCGTCAGCCGGCCACCTACGCCGTCGATCATACCCGATTTGTTCTGCTCCGCGTGCATTTCCTTCCTTTCCTTCCTTTTCGGGGGCGGATTGTGGCCACGGGGTGTGTGGGAGTCAAGACAAACGTCAGCCAAAGCCCGTCGCGAGACGGAGTGCTCCCTTCCCGGTGCATTGGACGGTATCTACTCGGCGTAGGAGTCGGGGCCGAATGGCAAGTCGTCGTAGAACGGCTCCCGGGTGTATTCCGTTTCCAACCGCAATGGCGGGCCGCGATCGGTGCAGCCTTCCCAGAGGTTGAGATGGCGGAGAATCTTCTCGATGACCGCGTCGTCCTCGATGAGCGAGATCAGGCGCATCTGGCCGCCACACTTCGGGCACAGCAGCGGGTCAACGTCCCAGGCCCGCTTGATCAGTTCGCGCCAAGTTTTCGATGGGACGCGGCGTGCTGGTACCGGCGACTGGCTTGACGGATTGGATGTTAGAGATTCTTCACTTCGTTCAGAATGACAAAGACGGCGTTGGCCGCGGGCTTTGTTGCTGTAGTAGCCGTAGTATTTGACGGTTTGCGCGCCTTTGTCGGGGATGTGTTGCGTGATAGCGGCGAGGAAATCGGTGGCGGTGAACACCTCGAAGTTGCGGCGGGTGCTTGGATTCAGTCGGGAATGATAGATCACGCGGCCGGTCTCCGGGAAGTAGGTCATCTTTTCGACAGCGAAGGAATGACGGAGGATGTACTGGGCCATCTTCTCCAGTTCGGCGCGGTGGGTGCCTTTGACGGGATCGCTGCGGAAGAGATTGAACCCGCTGTGCTTCCACTGCATGAACTTGTGCACCAACGCGGGCGAAAGCAGTCTGCGCTGCACCAGCAACCGAAAGATTTTGGCGCGAAACAGGTCGCGCAGATGGCGCAGTTGGGCTTCGGGCAGCGGCGTGAACGTGCCGGCCCGGTCGAACAGCCCGTCGGTCACGATGGCGTGGATGTGGGGATGGAAATTCAGGTAGTCGCCAAAGGTGTGCAACGTGAGCACGACACCTGGCGCGGCATCGGTCTCGTTCAGCGCGGTTTGCATCCATTCACGGAGACTCTCGTTGGCCAGCCGGCAGAGATCCTTGAGGAGAGACCGGTCGCGTTGGAAAAAGGTGCGCAGGGCCACCGGCAGACTCAGCACGTAGTGGCAGTGCGGCACAACGGCAAACACGTCTTCGACCAGCACTTGAGCGGTCTGGACAGTGCGCCGTTGCTGGCAACTGGGACAGAAGCCGCGAGTCTTACAACTGAAGGCCAGCAGATATTCCACGCGGCAGTCGGGACAGCGGACGCGGGCAAAGCCCCCGTGGAGGTCGCCGCATTGCACGAACCGCTGGACAACATCTTCCACTACCGGCCGCAGCGGACCACATTTGGGTTCATGCCGTTCCGCGTAACCGTCGCGAAACTGGTCGAAGTGGTCTTGGACGCATTTCCACAACGGGGAGGAACGTGGCCGACGAGGCCGGTACAACTTTGCAGCCGACGTTGGACAAACAGCGGCCATGACTCACCCGCACCTTGGACGCACAGGCGGAAGAATGTTTCACGGCATTGGCTTTACTTTGCGCGTGAGTCTGGTAGCTAACCGGCAGGTTTGGACTGGTGCACGAACGTGTTCACCTTCCGAACACCGCCAATTTCCGATGATAGTTCAAGCCCCGTGAATGTATTGCTGCCAACAGAGGACGGCACCTCGTGTCTGCTCGACGAACTTCGCCGCGCTCATCCCAGTAACCGCCACGAGCTCCGCCCGCCCGGCATCGTCCTCACCGACGCCGACCTTGCCGGGCCGTTCGTCTTCAGCCGGCAAGCGTTGCTCAACGCCACCGAAGCCAGCGCCGAATCGATCAAGCTCTGGAGCGACGCTCTCTTCCGCGCCCTTGCCAGCTTACTGGATCGGCAGCCGTGGCAACTCCACATCATTCCCGGCACCAATCGTTGCCGGCTCATCCGTGAAGCCTTACTCGACCGGCTCAAACAACAACGCCGCCATCTGCTCAAATCGCTTGGCAACGATGGCGCCCTTGTCCAACTCCTGCTGACCGCCCCGAACCACGGTTGGATCGCGATCACACCACCACCACTGCCGCGCCAGCTCGTGTCGCCCTTCCCGGCCGGGCTGGTGCCGGTGGCCAGTGACAAAGCCGCCCCGGCCCGCGCTTTCGCGAAGCTCGTCGAGGCCGAGACGCGGCTGGGCCGTCCGATTGCCAGCGGCGAAACGTGCGTTGATCTCGGTGCCTGCCCGGGAAGCTGGAGCTACGTCGCGCTCAAACGCGGCGCCCGCGTCCTCGCCATCGACCGCTCGCCGCTTCGCCCCGACCTGATGCGGAACCCGCGACTCGAGTTCCGGCAAGCCGATGCCTTCAAGTTTGTGCCCGAGCAGCCGGTTGACTGGTTGCTCTGCGACGTCATCGCCGCCCCCGAACGCAGCATCGAGTTGCTCTTGGAATGGCTGCGCCAACGTCGCTGCCGGTATTTTGTCGTGACCATCAAGTTCAAAGGCGCCACGGACTACTCCGCCCTCGACCGCCTGAAACAGGAATTACCGGCCTTGTGTGCTGGGTTCTATCTTCAGCGGCTTTGTGCCAATAAGAACGAGGCCTGCGCATTCGGTCTCGCAGCGCCGACGAGTGATGCCGTGGTCTAGCCCGCCCTGCTCATCAAACGCCTCGCTCCCAGTCCGACAGGCTGCTAGAATGCAGGGCAATGAAAGCATGCATGACGAAGCTGCGCAACTCGTTTTTTGCCGGGTTGCTGGTGGTATTGCCGGTGGCGGCATCAATTTTGATTTTGGTGGGGCTGTTCAACTGGATGACCAATTTCATGTTGCCGGCGATGTTCAAGGAGGAGACGCTGACGCCGTTGTACCGGGTGGCCGCCCTGTTGATTTTTCTGTTGTTCACGACGCTGGTCGGCTGGGTGACGCGGCGGGTGGCGGGGAAACGGCTGGTGAGTCTGACGGAGTTGTTGATTGCCCGGGTGCCGGTGTTGAATCGGACGTACGGGTTCATGAAGGAGATCAGCCACACGTTGTTGGCCGGGCAGAAAACGATGTTCCAGCGGGTGGTGATGGTGCAGTTTCCGCGGCTGGGAGTGTATTCCTTGGGGTTTGTGACCAGTGAAACCGGGGGGGAGCCGCAGGTGAGGACAGCCGAGCGCGTGGTGAATGTTTTTGTGCCGACAACGCCCAACCCGACGAGTGGTTTCTTCATCATGGTGCCGCACGGGGAGTTGATTGAATTGAGCATGAGTGTGGGGGATGGGATAAAAATGGTGATTTCGGGTGGGGCGGTGGTGCCGCCGTACCCGGCGCCAGTGCC
>JBFZFE010000028.1:0-12756 GCA_041306525.1 Verrucomicrobiota bacterium
CGAGACGCGTCACTCGCTGGTCGACCGCTCTCGCTACACCGGCCCGTACCTGCCGGGCTTCCACGCGCGGGACCCGATCGTCGAGCCCGGGCCGCGGCTGTTCCAGGCGGTGGACCACTGCGTCGGCAACGTCGAGCTCGGTCACATGGATGAGTGGGTCGACTACTACCACCGGGTCATGGGCTTCACGAACATGGCCGAGTTCATCGGCGACGACATCGCCACCGAGTACAGCGCGCTGATGTCCAAGGTCGTGGCCGACGGCTCGCGGCGGGTGAAGTTCCCGCTGAACGAGCCGGCCCCGTCGAAGAAGAAGAGCCAGATCGACGAGTACCTCGAGTTCTACGGCGGCCCCGGCGTGCAGCACGTCGCGCTCGCGACCGGCGACATCCTGGCGACCGTGGACGCGATGCGCGCCTCCGGCGTCGCCTTCCTGGCCACCCCGGCGGCGTACTACGACGACCCCGAGCTGCGGGCGCGGATCCTACGAGGAAGTGTGCCGCTTTCTGACTGATGCCCGCCAGCGCGACTTTGCCGGTGTGGCCCACGACTTCGTCGAGACAACCGACAAGGAACATGGGCGCTGCGAGATTCGCCGCTACTGGATCACCGCGCAGATCAACTGGTTTGCCGACCGGTCGCAGTGGGGTTGACCTGCGCAGCTTCGCGCTGGTCGAAAGCGAACGGGAAGTCGCCGGCCAACGGCGCGTCGAGCAACGTGTGTTTCTGTGCAGCCTCGCGCCTGATGCCCGCCTCTTGGCCCAAGCTGTGCGCGGCCACTGGGGCATCGAAAACCAACTGCACTTGGGTGTTGGACGTACAACGGGGCGAGGACGACAGCCGTGTGCGCACGGGCCACGCCGCCGAGAACCTCGCGACGTTACGCAAGCTCGTCTTGAACCTCTTACGGCGTGACACGCAAACCAAAGTGGGCACTTGCGCCAAGCAACTCAAAGCCGCCTGGGACCACGCCTACCTCCAATCCCTGCTCACATTGTGATGCGTTTGCCCTGAACCTGCCCCGCCCTCCCAACAGGGTTGCGCCCCATCCTTTTCAATCTGCCGATAGTGGCATTGACCCTGCCGGATGCCTGCTGTAAAGTTTCGCCTCGTTCAACCACTGGAACATCATGCCCGAGAAAACCATCGATCAAATCAGTCGCCCCTCGCGCGACCTTTACCAAAAAGCGTTGGCCGCACTTGAACGCAACAACCTCGATTATGCCATCGAGTTGTTCCAGCAGTGCCTGGCAACGGAGCCCAATTTTCTGCAAGGACGAAAGTTCCTCCGCGCGGCGCAGATGAAGCGCGTGGAGACTTCCGGCGGCCTGAAACGCGCCATGGCGGCGGCCAGGCTCCAGCCGTTGATGATGCGCGCGCGCTCCGCCCTCAGCAAGAATCCCGTCGAAGCCATCCATGCCGCCGAACAAGCCCTGACCGAGGATCCGCGCAGTGGCCAAGCCTTGTTGCTCCTCGCGGAAGCTGCCGAAGCTGCCGGATTCCCGGAAACAACGGCACAGACCCTCGAGCATTACACCAAAATCAATCCCCGCGACCTGAAGAACCTGCACTGGCTTGCCGCGACATACGCCAAGATGGAACGCTTCGATCTGGCGCGCGAAATCTACGACCGCTGCCTGCAAATCGATCCCAGCGACTTCGACGCTCAGAAGGGTCTGAAGGACGCTTCCGCCCATGGTGCAATGCAAGGCGGGCGGTGGGAAGATGATGGCGATTTCCGCAAATCATTGAAGAATGAAGGCGAATCGAAAGCCTTGGAACAGGCTTCCAAAGTTGTTCGGGCCGAGGACATGATCGCCAATCTCATCCGCGAAAACCTGGAGAAACTCGCCAAGGATCCGGAAAGCCCGGTCATCCGCCGTGAACTCGGCAAGCTTTACGGACAGAAAGGCGATCTTCTTTCCGCCTTGCGTTACTTGGAGGAACTGTTTGCCGCCGAGGCAGGTGCTGATCCGACATTGGAACGTGAAATTGCCGAATTGAAGGCGAAAGCCGTTGATACGCAAATTGCCGCCGCAAAGCAACGTTTGCAGGCCAGTCCCTCTGATGTCGCACTACAGGAAGAGGTCAAGCGACTCGAACGGGAGCATCATGCACTCAAACTGAAGGATGCCGAGGCGCTGGTGGCCCGATATCCCAACGACTTGCTCTACCGCTACGACTTGGCCGTGCTGTACATGAAGACCGGCAATGTGCAGGAAGCCATCGAGCAATTTCAGCGCGCGGTCATGCAACCACAGCGCCGCGTGGCCTCCCTCAATTATCTCGGCCAATGCTTTCAGGAACTCGGCCTTCACGATCTCGCCATCGACCAGTACGCAAAGGCAATTGAAGAATTGCCCATGATGGACGGCGTGAAAAAGGACATCACCTACAACCTTGGCACCGCCTATGAAGCCGTGGGCGACATTGACAAAGCCACGGCGGAGTTCAAGAAGATCGCCGCAGTCGATTTCGGGTTCCGCGATGTCCGCGCCAAGATCACCCGACGCCCGGCAGGCCCGAAGACGGCCTGAAGCTGCTACTGCAAACGACGTTCCTTTTCCCCAGCGGTGGCGCTCCAGCCTGCCAAGGGTAAACGCGCCAATGCCTCGCCGACCAGGAACAGCGAACCTGTGATCACCACCACGCCAGTCTCGCCTCCCCTCGCCTTCGCAAAAGCTGACGGCAAATCAGCATGGACCTCCACTTCTGCCTGCGGATTGGCATTACGACAGAACCGGGCCAACTCACTGGGATCGCTGCTGCGTTCATTCTGGACGGGAACACAGAAAATCTTGGCGGCCATTGGCGCCAGCGTCTGACACACTTGGGCGACCTCCTTGTCGCGGAGCACACCGAGAATCAGTGTTCGTTCTGTTGTCGGGGACTCAGCCGACAGAGTCTTGGCCAGCTCAGCAGCTGCCGGGGCATTATGGGCACCGTCCAGAACAACACAAGGCGGGCCCTTGAACACCTGAAACCGTCCTGGCCAGCGCGTCTGCCTCAGCCCCGTTCGAATCAACCCCTCCGAAAGCGGCAGACCGGTAGCTCTCAAAGCAGCAACGGCGGTGGCACAATTCCAGTGCTGGTAATCACCGGCAAGATTGGTTTCCCAAAGCAGTGGCTGCCGGACCTCTGTCAGCGAACTGTTGAGTGTGGCGCAAGTCTGCCGGATGATCTTCAGGACTGTCGGGTCCTGTGCGCCGGTAACCACGGGAACTCCCCTCTTGATGATACCGGCTTTCTCGGCGGCAATTTTGTCCAGGGTGTCGCCCAGATACTGCATGTGATCGTAACCGACGTTGGTGATGACGGAGACGCAAGGAGTGACGATATTGGTGGCGTCCAACCGCCCCCCCATGCCTGTTTCCCACGAAACAACTTCGACGTTGCACTCGCGGAAATAGAGCAGCGCCATGGCGGTGACCACTTCAAAAAACGTGGGCGAGCGCGGCTCTGTTCGTTCCAATAGCGGTCGGATCTGTTCAACAAGTCGCACCGCATCGCCTTCAGCAATCGGTTGTCCATTCACCTGAAACCGTTCACAGAATGAGACGAGATGCGGGGATGTGTAAAGCCCGGTACGAAAGCCGGCGTGAGCCAGGACGGCGTGCGTCATGGCAGCCACGCTGCCCTTGCCATTGGTGCCGGCAATGTGGATGAAGCGCAGGTCGCGCTCCGGGTTGCCGAGGCGGCGCATCAGATCCTGCATCGTCTCCAACCCGAGTTTCTGGCCGAAAAGCCGAATCCCGTAAAGGAAATCAATGGCCTCGGTG
Source organism: Verrucomicrobiota bacterium (assembly GCA_041306525.1). Classification (GTDB taxonomy): domain Bacteria; phylum Verrucomicrobiota; class Verrucomicrobiia; order Palsa-1439; family Palsa-1439; genus JBFZFE01. Next base: position 3,780 of record JBFZFE010000028.1, read on the forward strand.
TAGGTCATGTCACACCGATTGGAGCGCAAGCTACTCGGCGGCCCGGTACTTGCGTTTGCCGCGTCCGCAGAAGTAATCGAGGAGATTCCCGAGCGTCGGCCGTAGCTGTTTGCGGTGGACGATGGCGTCCAAGAGACCGCGTTCCTGTAGGAATTCACTGGTCTGGAATCCCTGCGGCAAGTCCTGCTGGGTGGTCTCGCGAATTACCCGCGGCCCGGCAAAACCAATCAAGGCCTTGGGTTCAGCGATGATGACGTCGCCCAAGGACGCAAAACTCGCCATGACACCGGCGGTGGTCGGGTGTGTCAACACCGCGATGTAAGGCAACCCGGCCTTTGCATGCAGCGCCAAAGCCCCACTGGTCTTGGCCATCTGCATCAGACTGAGAATGCCTTCGTGCATTCGCGCCCCGCCGGACGTGCAAACCAAGACCACCGGCACCCGCAGTTGCGTGCCGCGTTCAATGGTCCGGGTGATCTTCTCACCAACAACTGAGCCCATGCTGGCTGCCAGAAAGGAGAAATCCATCACCCCCAACGACACGTCATGGCCCTGCAACTTGGCCGATCCGCAAACCACGGCGTCATTCAGGCCGGTCTGGCGTTGGTACGCTTTGAGGCGATCGACGTATGGAGTGCCGCCGGTGAACTTGAGGGCGTCCACACTGACAAGGTCTGCATCCAGTTCCACGAAAGTCTCCGGATCAGCCAGCAGTTCGATCCGCTCGGCGGCGTTCATCGTGAAATGATAATCACACTTGGCGCAGACTTTTTGGTTCTTGAGCAACTCGCTTTTGTAGATCATCTCCCCGCAGTCCTTGCACTTGACCCAAAGACCGCTGGGAATATCGCGCTTCTTGTTCTTTGTCTGCGTCAGTTTTGGTTTGTCAAACACTTCCATAAAGTTGTCACACTCCGCGGGCCACGGTCAGCACCATGACATCCCCTGCCCCAGCCCGGCGCAGGACTCTAGCACACGCGTCCAGCGTGGCGCCAGTCGTAAACACGTCATCGAGCAACACCAGGCGCAGGCCTGCAACCGTCCTGCCCTTGCGGACGGCGAATGCCCCCTGCAAGTTGGCCCGCCGCGCCTGTGCATCCAGATGAGTCTGCGTCTCTGTATCACGGATGCGCCGCACCACATCCGCAAGCACCGGCTTGCCAAAAGCCTTGCCGGTTAATGCGGCCAAGTACTCAGCTTGGTTGAACTGCCGCAGACGCTTCTTGCGTGGGTGTAATGGCACTGGCACCAGCCCGTCCACTTCATTCCAATCAATCCATTCTTGCCCGGCCTGCACCAGCCAGTCTGCCAAATGCCTGCCGAAATACATCTGCCGGTCATACTTCAGGCGATGGATGCAGTCCCGAACAAGTCCTTGCGCCCGGCAAGCTGCGACGGCACGCCGAAACGAGAGATTCAGTTCCGCGCAGTAACTGCATTGGAAACCTTGTTCCACCTTACCGGCAAAAGGCAGCGCACAGCGGTCGCAAAATGGCGGCTCAATCCATTTCACAGTGGAGAGACACGTTCCGCAGAGCACGCCTGCCTCACCGTCAGCCATGGCCAAGTGACAGGATTGACAGTTGCGCGGATAGATCAGATCCAATCCGTGCTGGCACCAGGAAATCAAAAAGTCTGCTTTTGACAGCGCCACCATAGAACCAACCACAACAACCCCATGACAGGCCACACCACGACATTGTCAACCAGCGACGAACTGGTCCACCATGCGTTCACGTCAGGATTCCTTTGCGTCGCCCATGAAAACATCTTCAGCATGAAGACCCACCCGGCATGGAGTCCAATCGACAGATACAGTGAACGAGTCCAGACAAACGCTGATCCCAACACGATACCGGCCAGCCAGAGCGTCGTAAATCCGCGCCACATGCCGTCCGCCTCCCACGATGAGAACAGGACCTGCCCAAAGTAGTCAAAGCCGGCAAACCACGAGATGGACTCAACCGGTATCACGATGTGTTTCGGTTTGAGGAAATGCAGCAGGGAATAGATGGCGCTTGCCACCACCAAAGCCCACTTGGCGGGCATTCCCCGTTGCATAACGTTCTGAACGCCACCGCGGAAAAACGTCTCCTCGATCAGCCCCACCACCAGCCCGGTCAACAGAAACTTCCCGCACTGCGCCAACAGGTCGTCGAATTCACAGCCACGAACCGTCCTTCCTCCCAAGAGAAACACAAGTTGTGCAGCCACGCCCAAGGAAGCAATCCCGAGCAGCAGCCCCCACGCGAACTGCCGTCCACCTTTTGACACTGCGATAAAGCCGACGTCAGACCAGCGTCGAATCCCCAAGGAGCGCAGCAATGGCCATAAACCCACGAGCGCCACCACCAGCAGAACGCGGTTGTAGACCCGCCGAAACGGATACTGGGCCAGCACGCCGCCCCATTCTTGAATGGCGAGAAACACCCAAGGCGCGAGCAATGAGCCGATGACCACCACCGCGACCGCGTACAGCCCAATGACTCTTCCCGCCTTCAAGTCTGTTATTATTTGATTTCGGACAGCGATTTGACCTTCGCTGCGTGGCGCTGCTGTTCAGTCATCTCCGCGACGGGAGCCGTGTTCGGCTCGGTGGCTTTTGATGAGGAATTCGTCTCGACTGCCATGGGTGTCTCGGCTTGGAAGCGTTTCTCCAGTTCAAGTTCCTCACCGGCCTTGAGCAGACGCACTCGTCGCACGGCTTCGGCAGTTGCCTGCTCCTCCGTCCGCAACACTGTCGGGCGAATGAACACGATCAACTCGGTCCGCGACTTGGATTGGCCCTTGTGTTTGAAGGCTTGTCCCAGCAGCGGAATGTCCCCCAAGAACGGAACTTTGGTCTCGGTCACTGTCCGGTCCTCACGAATCAAGCCGCCCAGCACAATCGTGCTTTGGTCCTTGGCGGTTACAAACGACCGGGCTTCGCGCTTGGTGATGACCGGCGATTCCGTTCCGCCAACAATGACGTTCCCCCCCAAGTCGTTGACTTTCTGGTCAATTTCCATGGTCACATAACCATCCGGGTTGATGCGCGGAATCACCTTCAACTCAATTGCGATGTCCTTGTATTCCACATTGGAGCGCAACGCCGTCGAGAGTTGATTCGACACAACGGCACCCGAGACATCCGACAGGGTTGCCGTCACGATCGGACGTGATTCGCCAACAATGATGCTTGCCTCCTGATTGTGCAGCGTCTGGATGATCGGGGTGGAAAGCACCTTGAATTTTCCGGAGCTGCTCAACGCCCGCAACGCCACATCCAGTTTGAGGTTGCGGAAGGTGGCAAAGTACGTCAGTGCGCTTGAGATTGCCGCGCCGGTCGGGGTGGAGCCCAATGCCGCACCAGTCAGGTCAATCGGGGCGCCCGCCGCCGACGCGCCGCCACCGGTACTGGTGCCGCCAAACATCGTGACACTGCCTTCACTATGCACTCGCTTCAGAAGGTTGATGCCGACATCGAGATCACTGTCCAAGCTGATCTCCGCAATCACCACCTCAATCAGCACTTGGGCCACCGAGGTGTCGATGCTCTGGATCAATTGGATCAGACGCTCCATGTCGTCCTTTGTGGCCATGACCAGCAACGAGTTCGTGCGCGGGTCCGGCAGGACGCGGACGTTCTGGGCAAACTGCAGAAAGCCGCCGCCTTCCAACGCCGCCGCAGCGGCACTGCCGGTTGTCTGAAATGGCGATGCCGTCGGCGGCGTGACAGTTCGCCCGGGCGTTGCGCCCGTACTGGTGCGACGGCTGGCCGTTGCCGTCGGAGAGGTGCCGGTCACCAAGGAAGTGATCAGCGACGCGATCTCTTCTGAGTTGGCGTAATTGAGTTCGAACACGCGGATGTTCACATCCGGATCCACCTTGGCATCCAGTTCCGCGACCATCCGATCAAAGAACGGGAAGTTCGACTCGCGGCTGAGCACGATGATCTTGTTGGTCCGCTCATCCGCCGTCATGACCACCTTGCCCTCGACAACCGTTTCATCCGGTGAGTTTCCACCCGCACGAACCGGTGGACGGAAAGCCCCCGGAGCGCCCGGAGTTGGGACGGTTGGCGCCGCCGAGCCAGGCCGGACACCAAGTTGCTGCGTCTCTTGGATGATGGCCTGCAACCGTGCCACCACATCCGCCGCCTTGGCGTGCTGCATGATGTAAATCTTCGTCTGCATCCGCAGCGGCGAGGGCTGATCGACGTATTTGATGATTTCGAGGATCTGGTTGATGTTCCCGCCCGTATCGGTGATCAGAATGCTGTTGGACTTGGTCAACGCGATCAGTTGTCCGTAGGCGTGAATGTACGGTTGAATGGCCCCCAGCACGTCGGCCACATCAACAAACTTCATGGGAATGATGCGCGTAATCAACGCGTCCGCCGTCGGAGCTGCGCCGGTCTCCAGCACCCCCACGCTGATGCCTTCCTGTTTGGCGGTGGCAATCTGAACCACCTTCAGGAACTTCTCTCCCAAAGGCAGCACGGCGATGCCGTTCAAGGCCAGGACACTGTCCAACGCATGGATCATCTCATCGCGGGTGAGGTTGGTCTGGCTGCGGAAGTAGATGGCACCGGCAAGGTTCGGCGCGGCGATGACCGAACGGTTGGTGAGCCGGGCGTAGTAATCGAGCACGGTCTGCACCGGTACGCCCTGAAAATCAATCACGCCGACATTGTCGCCGCTGCCCGTGCGCACTGTGGCCGGGGGCACCGGCCGCGGCGCGCTCGATGGGGGATTGACGGGAGCCGGTACCGGCGCCGGGGCCGGTGGGACTTCCGCTTCGTCTTCCTGTGCGTGAACAACAAATGTGCAACAGGCGGTCAACAACAGGGCAATGAGGAGTCTGGTCGTTTTCATCTTCGGAAAGGAATGCGGCGTGGCGAGGACGGCAACGGGACCGTCGCGGTGGTTGTCGGGTCAGGGGCGACAGCAGTTCCCTCGGCCGGCTCAGGGGAACCGGCCATGGGATTGGGGCTGCCAGGTGGGCGTGTGCCGAAGGCGGCGGGTCGTGGGACGGTGGTACGACGCACTTCATAGGTCAGTGTGGCGGTCTCCAGTCCTTGTTGCAGCACCACGCTGCGATTGGGCAGTTCGTCGTTGATCTTCACGACTTTCGTCCCGTCGATCATTTCACCTTCACTGCGGAAATACGTTTTATTCTGCGCGGTCTTGTCCAAGAGGATGGCCTGTACTTTGCCACTTGGGAAATTAGAGCTGACCATGCCGATCAGCACGAACCGTCCGGCAAAGTTTGGCTGATTGGCCGTCAGGGCACCGCCCGCCGCGCCACCGAACGGCAACCGGTCAATGATGGGCTGGTACCTGGAAAAATCACGTTCCGGCGGGCTGCCATTGGTGGCCGCGCTGGCGAAGGCTGCGCCGTTAATCAGCAAAAGGCAAAGGAGTGCTTGGCGCAGTTTCATGAGCCGTTGACCTCGCCTTTGCCCGCCAGCGCCCGAATTTGGATGTCGCAGCGCAAGAGGTTCGGGTTATCCGGCCGCGGGTAGATTTGCAGTTGCTCCACATTGACGAAGCCGGAACTGGTCTGCAGGCCGTAGAGGAACTTGACGAGAGCTTCCGTGGTCGCCTCGAAGGAGCACTGCACCGGCAACTCGCGGTACACTCCCTTGTCCACCGGCAACATCGGTCGGCGTGAGCTGATGAGGATGCCGGCAGACGCACCGACCTCCTCGATCTTCCGCAGCACGTCGGAAGTCTGGGAAAACACCTGCTCCCCCTGCCCCAACGTTTCGCGCAATTTGTTATACTCCTGCTGCCATTGCGGGGCGCGGCTGACGTGGGCTTTCATGCCCTCCAACTCCTTTTTCTGCGCCAGCAACTGGCTGTCCAGTGATTGCCAACGCCGCCAGAGCGGTGCCGCCAAAAGATACGTCAGCCCGGCCAGGACCAAGATGATCGTACCGACTAATAAATTGCGTTCGCGTGGTTTCAGCGCCATGCCATGTTCCGTGAGGCTGTGCTCGCCGTGCCCGTCGCCGGGGGCGGCGTGGCTGAACGAAGGCTGCAGACCAGTTCAAACTTCGTCAAATTCCGCTCGGTGCGTACGGAGACAGTCTTGACCAGGGAGAAGACCTCGCTTTTTTCCAGCCGACTGATGAACTCGTTGGCGTTGATGGCCGAACTGGATTGGCCGCGCAAGGTGATGCTCTGGTCCTTCTTGAAGGCGAACCCGTTCAGGGTCACGCCATCCGGCATCAGCCGGGTTGTCTCCCGCAAAACTTCCAGCGCCGAAAACTTCGTGTCCAACTGCAACTTCATCGCCGTCAACGTGCCATGCACTTGGCGGGCTTCGTTGTAAGCCGGGCGCAATGCCGTGACAGTTGTCTTCACAGCCCTGACACGTGACTGTTCCACCGCCATCGCGACAAGAAATCCGATCAACGCCACCACATACAGCGCGGCGATGGCGATGCCCGCGTTGATGAGGGTTCGCCGGTAACGATGCGACCGCCGCTTCACGCGCCACTCCGCCGGCAGGAGATTGATCCGCGGTCCGCTGGCCGTGGCAACTCCCAGACACAAACAAGCGGCTGGCGACGGGGCCCGGTCATTCGCCAGTACCTCTGCTTGCCCCTGCCATGTGTCCCGCAGTTCCTCAACAGCGCCGCGCAGATTCTCTTCCCACGTGCCGAATGTCATGGTGCCCAACTCGCGGGCATGTTCCACCTGGGCGGTAATCAAGGTGCGATGCAGCTCGGCGACCAGTAATTCCCGGTTCGTTGGCGTCGTGACCGACTCGACACCCAGCATCACCACGCGAATCGTCAGCGGCTGTCCCGCGCTGTAAACAACCACGTGACCCGCCGTGGGCGTCAATTGCACAAATGCACTCAGCCGCGCGTCGTTGGCCAGGAGCCCGGCCTGCTGGCAGCCACGGAAAATCGCCAGTGTATCCACCCCTACCAACTCCGGCGGCAATCCGGCCGCCTCCAAGACCGCGACCCGTTCGTTCACCGCCGCCTTGCGGGCAATCGCCACGAGAATCCGGGTGGCTTCCGCCGTTGTTGCCAGCGATTCAAAACCGTAGACGACCTCCTCCAAGGGCAACGGCGTGAGCGTGTCCATCTGGAGTTCGAGCATCTGCGCGAGCTCCTTCGGCTCCAGCGTCGGCAACGAGAGCACGTGAAACCAGACATCCTCGGCGCTGACAGCGGTCACGATCCGGTAATCACGGGGATCAATCTGCTGCCGAGCGGCGCTCAACGGACTGTCGCCCGCGGGGAAGGAGTTCTCGCGGTCAATTGCCGCGCCCGCTCCGTTACGCGCCACCGCTGTTGCAACGACATGGGTGCCCGGCAACACGGCAGCCCAGTTGGTCGGGCGCCGCAAACCGAGCATGGCCGTTGTCTTCATAGGCCTTTGCGTCCCTCCGCCCACGCCGCCACCACGTAGTCGTTGCCTTGACGTCGCAACGCCGCCGTCACCGTGCGCTTCACGTTCCCAACCTGCCCCGTCGCGGTGACCACGAAACAGGTCGAACCGACAGCACCGAAATTGCGGCAATCTTGGGCGATCAACTGGTCCACTCCCGCCACTTCCCGGATGAACTCGTCAATGTTCCGGTACGGCTGATCGTCCTCCGTCCCGGCAATTCCATCCGGACCATCGCGCCGCGCCAGCACCGCGGTCGAGCGGGATTCATCAATCCCAAAAACAACTTCCAGTACAAATTGGGAGGCGGTGTTGACGTTGACACGTCCCGCGGAAAGCGTCGTCAGGACATCGTGCCAGCCGGGCCGCCCGGGGTCGTCCTCGTTACCGGGTTGCCCATCAAACAGCTCGCGCGTCACCCCGCGCACCAGCAACAGCTCCTCCACCCGGTCAAAGGGCGCGTTCTTGGCCCGGTATGGTGGCGTCAGCCGTTGGTAATAATCGGTCTCAGCGCCGTTGAGCTGATGAAGGTCGTTCCCATCGGTCCAGTCGGTCACCGAATCGACGATGATGTCGGCCTCATCCGGCTCCACTCCCAGCGCGTCGAGGAAACGTTTCCATTGTTCCTCGGTCAACTGGTTCAGCGGGAGCTTGCGCTCCTCGTCCGTGATCTCGACGTTGAATTTTCCTTCGCCCAATTGATGGTCCACGTACAAAAGTTCGTTTGTCGCCCAGACTTGGTTCAGTGCTTCAAAACCGACCTCGGCGGGCGTTTTCTGGTGCAATTGGAGTTGCAGGCGTGCGACCTCAACCCCGGAGCGCGCCAGCATGGCCGCCTTGAGTTCCTTGCGTCCATACGAGGCAACCTGCGTCTCCACATGCATAGTGAATGCAAACCCACCGATGAGCAAGGACAAAACCATAATCACCCAGAGCACAACAATCATCGTCACGCCGCGTTGTCTCGGAGCGCGTTTCATTGGATCACCCCGGGAATGTCGCTGCCGCCTCGCCCGCTGCTCCCGCTGCCGGGCGCAACGTCGCGCCGCAACACGCGTCCGCTGCGTTGCTGTTCGCTCGGGGCGGCTCCCCCGGAATTCACGGTGTAAGCGGCCGCCGGCAACTCGATCTGGCGCACCGCCGTGACGGCTGTGACGCGTGGGTCGTTCCCGCCGAAGGTGATGGTGTACTCAATGGCGGCCGGCACCATGTTCTTCTCTTCCCACTTCTCCTCCCAAGCGTTGCTGCGCGGGTGCCGGTAACGAACAGCAAACCCGGTGACCTCACCCGAAAGCACATCAAATGGCTGTTCCACCCCTGTCTCTTCCACGCCCAAGGCGGGCCGATTCCGAATGCCCAAGTATGGCCGGTCATATTGGTCCTGAGCCAGCGACAAGGTCACCCGCCGCAGCCCGCCAAGGTTACCGGCCGAGGGCGGCAACAGGGCATCCGAGGCGGTCACGAAACTGATCGAGTCACCCAGCGTCGGGTCCTGCGTTGCAACGATGTCATAGACGCCGTCGCGAACCCGGTAGAAAACGATGGACTGGGTCAACTCCGCCAGCGTGCTCATGACGATGCGTTCG